>NZ_JAVIWQ010000003.1 GCF_034313965.1 Herbaspirillum sp. RTI4 | reverse complement strand
CTGGCACTTTATCGGTGGAATTCGGAAATTTCCGGGGCATTTTTGACGCCATTGGAAATTTGCTCAGTCGTACTTCGCAATGCGATTTCTGAGGCGATTGAGGCGAAATATGGCGCTAGGTGGCCCTGGGCGAGTGGTTTTGAGCGGACGTTGCCGAATCCGCACAATGGCTATAGCCCAAGGCAGGATTTATTTTCCCAGCGGAACAAATTTACAAGCACAGGGAAAATCATCCCAGAGCTGAAACTTGCTTTCTGGTCGCAGATGTTGACTGCCAGGCACGATCAACGGCTTTGGACTCCCTTACTGTTTCAAGTTTTTCCAAATATCCAGCCTGGGCTGACTGTGGCGCAGGCTCGCGTTGCCATGTACAACGACATGGAGCAATTGCGCAAATTCCGCAACCGCATTGCGCATCATGAGCCGATTTTCAAAGCGCCGCTGATGCAAAACATGGCGGCCATTACGGAGTTGGTTGCTATGCGCTGCTGGCATACGGTGGCCTGGTTGAAATCCATCGAGACGGTAACTGCAATGATAGCGTTAAAGCCTTAATTTCATGTTTTTAAACTTTAAAATAATTAAAATAACACTTATTTTAATATTAAAATAAGTGTTATTTTTTCGATGGAATCTGAAAAATCGGAATGCAACGATGATATTTTTTATAAAAATGAAGGTCACCGCAATCTTCAATTTTGTTCGGAAGAACCCGCATATGGTGCTGGCGGCTTCGCTGTTTACGGTCGGCGTTCTGTCCTTATCCACCAAAGTCACGATGATCTCAGGAGCGTTGTTCGGTGCCGGAGCTTCGTTGTTGGGGGCATGGGTCACGGAGCTGAATAATCGACGTTCTAACGCCGAGGACAAGGTGCGACGGGAAGTTGATGCGCGCAGGTATCTTGCACCGGAATTGAATCGGACTATCGAGCGCGTTCTGTACATTCATCAGCGCGCCATCCCGAATTTCGCAATCGCTTCCGCTGGGAAAGAAACCAAGACGAACGACTTGCAGGAAGATTTCATCCCGTATATGCCAGTGCTGTATCCGAATGCGCCGCAGTTCCGGGATTTGCCCGGCGAAGATGCGACCGCGCTTATTACCTTTTACGATTCCCTTCACGCTTTGCACAAATTCGTGTCTGACTGGTGGGGACGGGAAGGGCAGTTGCCAGTCAACATCTTTAACATGATCTTAACGTTGGCCGATAAAAGCATGGCTCTTGCAAAAGTCTGCATCCAAAGGTTCGAGTTGGAACAGATCTACCCGCCGCAGTATGAATTGTGGGGAACGTTGTCATCACGTATCGAGCGCTCGATGGAGGGAGCGAAGCAAGCGCAGGATTGCCACATAGCAAGGTTCGAGACCAAGAATCAAAAGCCCAATTAGTCAATTTCGAAAGGCGGCGTCACTCGACGATGGGTTGCGCCGCCTTCGTTTCCCCGCCATGCCGCAGTCATTGTGCTTGGCATGACAATGTTCGTTGAACGTTAAAAGAGGTTGTTTTAATTGACTAAATACACTGTAACGATATAATAAACACCTACTTTAATATTAAAATAGGTTGTATATGATTTTGACGGTAGGCAACACAAAAGGCGGAGTCGGCAAGACCACCCTTGCTTTGAATGTCGCCATTGCCCGCGCACTGGCTGGCCGGGATGTATGGTTGATCGACGGCGACCGCCAAGGCACGGCGCAGACCGCCATCAGCATTCGTTTGGACGCCGGACACGCGCCAGGTATCGCATGCGCGCAATATGCGGATGGCCCTACCTTGCGCGCGCAAGTTCAGCAGCAGGCATCGAAATTCGACGACATCATCATCGACGCTGGTGGTAGGGACTCGACGGCGCTACGCGCCGCCCTTGTCCTGTCCGACGTGTTGCTGGTGCCATTCCAGCCGCGTAGCTATGACGTGTGGGCACTGAATGACATTGCGTCGCTGGTTGATGAGGCCCGCAGTGTGCGGGATGGGCTGCGCGCCCATGCGGTGCTGAACTTTGCCGATCCAGGCGAGGCGTCCGGCGACAATGCCGAAGCCGCCGCCGCCGTGGCCGACGTGCCGCAGTTTGTGTACCTGAATACGCCAATCCGCCGTCGCAAAATATTTGCCAACGCAGCGGGGAAGGGGCTTTCCGTGCTGGAAATCAGCCCGAAGGACAAGAAGGCATCGGATGAGTTAAATGCACTTGTTAATGCACTATTTTAATATTAAGATGGTGTAGTTAAAAGTTGGAGTAAATGAAATGTCAATTACAAGACCTAAGCCGAAACCAAGTGTCGATACCTTCATTTCCGGCGCACCAGACGCAGCGGCGGAAGAGCCGCACAAGCCGAAGTACGTTCGCAAAGGTAAAAAGCTGCAAGTGACGTTGACGATTGCGCCGACGCTGCTTGAGCGCGTGGACGAGCTGGCGGCCAAGCTAGGCCAGTCCCGCGCAGCGGTCATCAACATGGCCGTTTACCGCATGGTTGAACATGGCGTGACCATTGAGGCGTTGTAATAATTGAAACTTACCGCTGAAAAATCCGGCCAATGAAATCAACGAAGACGCTCAATGACGCCATAAACAGCTTGCATGCTTCCAGGCAAGCCAAGGCGGCGGAACGTCTCGATCAGCAGCAGCCGGAATTGTTCGATTCCGGTAGTGATACGCCGTTATCGCCGGACGAACTGGCGGCGATGGTATCGGTGATCGATGCGCCGTCGCCTCTTGGAAGCGCTGACGTGAAGATCGAGGTGGCCAGCGCCAAACGCGGCCGCTCAAAGCTCTTGCCGGTGCGTCACATCGAGCGGGATTTTTTTCTGTGTGACATGTTCGATTACGCCATGAAGGACGATGGCGCGAGTATGGAGGCTCCCATTTTCACGTTGGCGACGCAGCCGGATTTGAGCGTGTGGCATTGGGAGAGCAAGGACGGGAACCGGTCTGTCACCGTGACGCCAAGCGTCCAGGGCAGGGCAACGCAGTTCGATAAGGATGTATTGATTTTTGTGGTGTCGCAGATGACCGAGGCGCTAAACAGCAGTCGGCAGGACGCCAAAAACCGGACGGTGCGCTTTGTGGTGTATGACTACCTGGTGTCCACCAACAAGCCGACCGGAGGGAAGGAGTACCAGCGGCTAGAAACGACGTTCGAGCGCTTGCGCGGCACGTCGATCAAGACCGATATTAAGACCGGTGGCCAGCGCGTCAAGCAGGGCTTTGGCATCATCGACAGTTGGTCGATCATTGAAAAGTCGCCGGACGACGAACGCATGATTGCCGTCGAGGTCACTTTGTCGAAGTGGCTTTTTAATGCGGTGCAGGCGCATGAAGTGCTGACGATCCACCGCGATTATTTCCGGCTGCGCAAGCCCTTGGAGCGGCGGCTGTACGAAATCGTGCGCAAGCATTGCGGGCAGCAAGCCTTATGGGTGATTGGGCTGGAACTGTTGCGCGAGAAATGCGGCGCGCATAGCCATATCCGAGCGTTTCGCAGCCAGGTTGTTGGCATCATCAAGGCCGACACGTTACCGGAATATCGTATGTTTTACGACCGGGCGAAGGATCAAGTAACTTTTTACGTCAAGAATCCCAAGAAGCTGGCGGTGGCATTGGCCGGTGGCCAGCGCGAACGTTCGGCGTAGCTCATGAGGGATACAGCGACAGGCTATGGGGAATTTCCGGCAGGCCGGAAACCGGGCTTTCGTGCTGCGCATCGAGCCAACGAAAAGCCGTTGGCTCGCCCATTCCGGCTTCAATCTCTTTCCAAACGTCAAAAGCAACACCGCCTCATCAAGGGGGGCAGCTTCGCCCCCCTTGGCTGTCCGGCTGATCCCCGCCCACGCAAGGTGATTTTCGCCATGCGTTACCTCCTGTGCGGCACGGCTTTGCCATAGTGGCACCGTTCGCTTTCCTTACGGTCAGCGTTTCAGCCTGGTGCTACCTATGAAAAACAGCGATGTTACTTACTTTCCCTTTGCAGGAGGTTTATGCACGGGAAGCGTTGGGTGCTTTGACTTGTTTGGTGGATCGACATGATGCCTTCGATCATCTTTACCGTCTTCTCGTTTTGGCTTTGGGCCAGGATTGATGTGATTTGACACGTTTTCTCCCAGAGGAAAATAAGGACAATGCGCTTGACGATGGGATCATTATGCCCGCTTTAGACAATTCTGTGCGGCACTGTTCGCACGAATTTTTACCCGCCATCGCGCACTATCGTTATATCGCTGACGACTGTGGATAGTATCGTTATATCGCTGACGGTTTTCTGTGGATAGTATCGTTATATCGCTGACGTGCACTTCGTTATATCGCTGACGCTTCGCAAAGGCTCTTCATAGGGGATTTTGAAGGTTATCCACAGGCGTAACACGCGCGCGTTCTTTAACTCTTTTAAAATCTTTAACGCAAATCCCCGCCGTGGCATGCGGCGAGCGTACCCGACAGTAATCAAATAATGACCCCGCAAGCGGGGTTGACGCGCTTCGCGCTTGTTGACCCCATCACTTCATTAACACCAGGCCCCGCAAGCGGGGCAGACGCGCTATCGCGCTTGTTGACCCCAATCCGCAGGGGGACGTGCCGCCCCCTCTCTCTTCGTTGCTTCGCTCCTCGCCGGACTCGCACCCCCATGGGCAAACCTGCGGTTTCCCCCGCTTTGCGGCTCCCCCTTCCCTTGCGCCTTCGGCGCGGTCTACAAGAAAAGGAGATTTGTGGCGCAATGGAACAGTCAACCGACTTAACGACGGCTAGCCGTATGCACATAGCTGCAATTCCCGCCACGTAGACGCGACCGCAAGGATTCCTGCGTAAATGCGTAACAACGATAAGCCGGAACCCTCGGAATTTTTGACACCCGGTGGGTGAAAACACGAACCGGCCAAGCAAGAAAACTTTGCTCCGAAGACCGGAAAGCCTTGCTGGACAAGGCTTTCCGGTCAAATGTCGTCAAATTGTAGCTTCGCTCCCAATGGCCGCTTACGCCGGGAGTTCGTGTTTTCACCCACCAAGAGCAAGTATTTGACGAAAGGGGAATCAAAGTACGTTTAGAAAACAGCGCCAGAAGGCACAGGGCATGGCGTCAAGAAGAAATCGCCACCGCGTTGGTATGCATCTACCGACTTGGCCAAAAAACGGCTTAAAAGCGGTTCTACGCGGTTTCGTGGCCGATTTTTCCGGGGCGACGTTGTTTTTGGGGTGGAGAGAGAACGGAATTTAAAGCACGGTAAGCAATATTGCCTCTCGCAAACCAGGGATTTTGAGAAGTCGCGCTAGGCCACCGAAGCGACACCGAAATCAAGGTATTACGATTCTCGAAAATAGTTCTTGAAATGTTATTCTCGATCCCTTATCATTGCAATGAGTTTCGATAAGAAAGGATGCCCATGCGACCGTCCGTTGTGCTCGACATGAAGCGAAGTGCAGTGCGCGAGGCGGTGAACCGTTTTCGCACGGCGAATCCGCGCGTCTTCGGTTCGGTTCTTCATGGCACCGACCGGGACGGCAGCGACCTTGATCTGTTGGTCGATGCGCTGCCTGGTGCCACGTTATTGGACTTAGGTGGTCTTCAAGACGATCTGGAATCGCTACTCGGCATTCACGTTGATTTGCTGACACCCGGCGACTTGCCGCCGAAATTCCGGGCTAAGGTGCTCGCGGAGGCGCAGCCGGTATGAATGAGAACCGTCTGCCTGATTACATCGATCACATACAGCAGGCCGCAGCAGATGTGTGCAGCTTCGTGGAAGGGTTGGCCAAGGACGACTTCCTGACCGACAAGCGCACCCAGCAGGCCGTCATCATGAGTCTCATCATCATCGGCGAGGCCGCCACAAAGGTGATGGAGGGCTATGTCGCGTTCACTAATGCGCACCCCGAGGTGCCGTGGCGCAACATGCGCGGCATGCGTAATCGCATGGCACACGGCTATTTCGACATCAATCTCGATGTAGTATGGGAGACGGCACAGGAATGGCTACCGGAGCTACTCAAGCAACTGCCTGCCATGCGCCAAGATGCCGACGACGAAGGGAGAGAACCATGACCAACGACGACAAGCCGCCGATGTTCGGCTACTCTGCTGTGATCAACCCACTCACCTATGAACCGCGTTCTGGCAAGTCAGCCTTGATGAATGAGTCAATGGCTGAATTTGCGGGAAAACCGATATCGCTTGCCGAGACGATCTTCGGGAACTGTACGACGACGATTCCGCTGAAGTTTGCCTTCGACCGCAATGACACGGGCCATATCGCGCCGACTCGCAATGGCATGTCAGTCTTGCCTGACGATTTACAGCACGAGCAAGCCAAGGCTGGGAGCCAGATCGCCGCAAATGAGCACGTCCAGCATTGAGGCACTGGCTAGCGCCTGGGTGCGTATCGCCGAGGAAGTGATGCTCCCGCCTGACTACGAAGGGACGGCCACACCTGCGGCGCATCGGGCATCCGAAGCCATCCAAGCACGGATTCGTGACCACATCGTCGCCACCAATGATATGCGCCTGTTTGGCCTGCTGCACCTGCTTGGCCAAGCATCACTGTCCATGGAGCAGACGTTGTGGCCGGAAGATTTTGCGCGCATGACGCGCGAGATCGAGGAAGCACTTCGTGAAGCTGACGACCCCAACGCCAATTTTTACACGCACGAAGAAGTCATGCAGGCGATGCAGGATCGCATCGACCGGGCGCGAGACAAGCCATGCTAATCGGCTATGCACGTGTCTCGACGCAGGATCAGAACCTTGAGTTGCAGCGGGATGCCTTAACCAAGGCTGGGTGCCAGAAGATTTTTGAGGACAAGGTGAGCGGTACGCGAGCTGATCGCCCCGGCTTGGGAAAGGCGCAGGAAATGCTGCGCGAGGGCGACACTTTGGTGGTTTGGAAGCTGGATCGCCTTGGTCGCAGCGTCAAGCAACTGGTCGATCTGGTCGGCGAGCTTCACAAGCAGGGCATCCAGTTCAAGAGCCTGACCGACGCCATCGACACCGGTACGCCGTCTGGCAGATTCTTTTTCCACGTCATGGCCAGCCTCGCCGAGATGGAGCGCGAGCTGATCGTCGAGCGTACCAGAGCGGGGCTGGAAGTTGCCCGCCAGCTTGGTCGTAAGGGTGGTCGCAAGCCCAAGATGACCGATAGCAAGATCGTATCGGCCAAGAAACTGCTGGCCAGCGGCGTTCCTCCCAAGGATGTGGCCAAGAACCTCGGCGTGTCCGTTCCCACTCTATACCGCTGGGTTCCAGCTTCTTCTACGCACGCCTAAAGATTTCGCGGGGTTGGGCTTAGAACCCCTGCAAGGACGGCTAGGCCAGATGCAAACCGACCTGGCCGCAGCCAAAGACGACGCCGACCGGGAGCGCAAGGCGGCAGAGGCAGCGCGTACCGAGTTGGCAAAATCGCTATTGCGGCTGGAAGCCATGCCGCGCCTGGAAGCCGATCTAGCCGCCGTGCGCGCCGAACTGGACAAAGAGCGGCAAGGCCGCGTGAGCGCCGAGCAGCAAGCCGCCGTCCTGGTCGCGAAGCTGGAAGCCACGACCGACCGGGCCGCTAAAGCGGAAGCCGCCGTCATCGAGGCGACGGCGCAGGCGCACAAGAATGGCGAAACTGTGTTCCTGGAAGCGGCCAAGGTGGAAGCAGCGAAAAACACAATCGCCAATCTGACAGGGAAGGTGGACGCCATGCAAGCGCAGATTCAGCGGCAAGTCAACGAGCTGGACACTACCCGCCAGGAGGTAAAAAAAGCCAGTGAGGAAGCGGCAGAGCTACGCGGAAAACGTGCCGGCAAAGCAGATTAGCTGTCACTGACACGGCTGTTTCAACTCTGATCCCATACCTCAATCGTCAGCACTTGGTCAGGTGGGCAAGCATCGATCTTGTCCTGGTGCATGATGATATTGCCCTTCCAGCCGGCCGGCATCACGTAGTCATCGCCGATGACCGTCATGTCGCTATGGTCGGGGATGCCCTTGGCAAGCAGCGGCAGCACGTCGCCAGCCTTGGCCGTGTAGCGGTTCGGATAGCCGCCGTGCAATAGCTGGACGGCCTTGCCTTCCTTGGTAAGCTTTGTCACCCAGTCGATACCGCCTACGCTGCTTTCCCAATTTGCCAGCACCGCCGCCTTGCGGTCGTTGTTGGGCGCGTCCCGTTCTTCAGGTGTCTGTTGCGCAATGATGATCCACCAGCCAATCATGGCATTCTCCATCCGTATATTTTTTATGGCACATGCCAGCCATACGTGCCGTCCGATGCCGGACTGACGATGCATAAGCGGTTTTTGTCAAGCGTCCAGCCCGGCCTATTGCACTTCACCAGCGCGTCGAAGTCGTTGTTTTGTGCGAACTTGTAAGCAGTTTTTCCCTGCGGTGTGTTCGACCATGCCGCCGCCGCTTTTTCGTCTTTGGCCTGGTCGTAGCCAAGCGCCTTGCCATCATCGACACCGGCACTATGGACATACCAAAGTAATGGGCCGAGCATTGCCACGACCACGGCAATGCAGCCAGCCGCCCATTTGAACATGCTTTTGGTTGACGCTTGCACCGCCACCTTATCGGCCAGTTGTACCAATGCATCGGCATGCGCCGCTTCGCTTGTTTTGAATGCAGCGGTTGCCGTTTTCTCAGCGGCAAGCTTGAAGCTTGCCAATGTCGCTTCAGATTCTTTTCTGATTTTTTCCGGCATTGCTTCATACATGTTCTGGTAATAATCCAGCGCCACCAGCACCGCCAGCAAGGCATCGTTCGGCGCGGTTCCAAGCGCCTTGCACAGACGTTCAAAGCGCAATACATCGGCTGGCATTGCCTCACGTCCATTCAGTTCCTTGAACGTCTGTTCAAATCTCATAGGTCACATTCCTTGAATGTGTTGTGCAGTTCATTACGCAAGCGTTGACCTTCAGCGCGGTTGCCGATTGGTGTTTCCGTTGCAATCTGTTTGAGCGTCATTCTGTCAATGCGCAAATGTTCCTCGATACGTGATGCGATCTTTGGAAAGCCGATTATTTTTACATTTGATGCGCTAGTAATACCGCCAATAGTCTTGCTATTGTCGAAAAAATCAAAGTTTGTTCCTTTGCGGTAGTTCTTCACAAGGATGATTTTGTCAGCGTCTTTGATGGCTTCCCATGCGGCATTCAAGGCATTAACTGGTGTGCGGTCGGTGGAATCCACGAGCCACACGAAGACTGACTCGATACCGGCCTCTTTACATGCGCCTGTGATGATGCTGCCGGCAGTGGACAGCAAGGTAGAATCGCCGGCAGGCGCATCGACAATGATGGTCTGCGCCTCGGTAGTCGAAGCCATGTTGAGTGTATCAATCAATCCTGAGGCGTCGATCTGACCACTAGAATCTTCCGCACGCACGTTAGAGCGTATTGCCGTCACATTGTCGTCTTTTCCTTCTTTGTATGCGACAGATGAATCCGCATTGATTGGGTCTGTATCAATCAATAATACTTTACAGTTAAGTGATTTATAGTCTGCAATTGCCAGTGCTGCGGTTGATTTTCCGATGCCGCCTTTACCGCCAGTGACATAGATGTATTGTTTCTTTTTTGACATGCTCATTACTCCACATCACTAATTGTTGTTACATGGTTTTTATCCTGTGATTTGGCGACAGTGCTGGTCAATGGCTGTCCCTTTTGTTCAGCAGATGAGGGCGGGGTGTGACTGCCTTTTGACGTTGCCTTTGTTTGCTTAATGTTGACAAGCTGTGTGATCGTTTTTGGCAGTATGCCGAAGATATCGTTGCTCAATGCATCGGCGATCTGTTTGGCCGTATAGCCTTTTTTAAGCAACTCTTGTATCTCTTTTTTTGCTGCATTGAGCACGTCTGTTTTACCGCCTTTGCCTGACTTCTGCCCAGGCTGTTGCGTTTTTTCGAGGTTTGAAAGCGTTGCTTTGACCTTCTCGCTATACTCTTTAATGTCGAATATCCGTGGCTTCGATTTCGCATCGCTCATCTTGCTTGCTCCTTGTAGATACAATTTTTATCAGTCGACCATATGTATATCACAAACATACCACGCCTTGAAAGTCTTTGAAAATACGATAAGCTAAATACAATACAATTTAATGTATGTAAAAATATATACAGGTTGGCCCTTGTCACACATATAGCTTCGCCATATAATGTGCCAAGGGACGGTGTGCGTTTCGGCGCTACGCTTCTCACCTTCACCTCAACCTGTCCTGCGGAGCAAAAGCATGTGCGGCGCTACGCTTCTTACATCAAGAATCAAAGGCAGACACGCCCGCTTAGGCGGGGAAGGAGCAGAACGAATGCCATTTCAAAAGCTAGGCAATGAAGCGCTAGACGCCATTGTCAATGTACGCCTGACTTCATCGGAAAAGGAAAGATTGAAGGAAGATGCCGACATGGCTGGCTTGGGCATGAGCGAGCTAGTACGCCGCCGCTACTTCGGCAAGCCGATCATAGCGAACGCCGACGCGATCATGCTCAAGGAATTGCGCCGCATCGGCGGCCTGGTAAAGCACGTCCACAACCAAAGCAACGGCGCATACAACAGTGAAACGATTGCAGCACTCAGCACGCTGAAAAAGTACATCGAGAAGTTGACCGCAAAATGATCGGTAAGAAAATCGGCAACCCGAGCAAGTCGTCCAGCAAAGCCAGCCGTGCGGGCGGCTTGCTGGACTACATCGACGCCCCGGAAAAAAGCAACAAGCTTGAAAAGTGCGTCTACTCCAACGCAAGAAATTTTCTTACCGAAACGCACGAAGGCATCAAGGCGGAAATGATAGCCCTCTCCCAAGAGGCAGTCAAAAGTAAAGACCCAATCAATCATTATGTCTTGAGCTGGCGAGAAGGCGAACAGCCAACACCGCAACAGGCAGAACAAGCCGTCGATATCGTGCTCGACGAACTAGGCTTAAAAGAGCATCAAGTATTTTACGGTTTGCATGCCGACACTGACAATCTCCATTTACACATAGCGGTTAATCGCGTCCATCCAGAGACATTGAAAGTCATCAAACCGAACAAAGGCTTTGACATCGAATCGATGCACAAGGCCGTTGCGAGAATAGAGCACGCGCAAGGCTGGCAGCGTGAAAAGAACGGACGTTACACAGTATTGGAAAATGGCGACCTAGCCCGCGCAAACAGCGACAAGCAATCAAGGAATGTTGGAGCAAAGCAGCGCGACATGGAATTGCACACCGGCGAGAAGTCAGCGCAACGCATTGCCATCGAGAACGGCGCAGCCATTATCAAGGAAGCCAAGAGCTGGGCCGAACTGCATCAACAGTTAGCCAGCAAGAATATGCGCTATGAGCGCATAGGAAGCGGCGCAATGGTGTACGTCGGCGAGATAGGCATCAAAGCCTCAGACGTAGACCGCAGCGCCGGATTTTCAAAGATGCAGAAACGACTTGGCCCGTATGAGCCGGCAACACAGGAGAAACCGAATGTCTACTTTACCCATACCGCAGAGCCGCACCTTGGCAAGCCTCGCAACCTGTCCGAACACGGTTTGCACAACCTGTCCGAACGCCGTCTGGCACATCACGGAACACCAGAAATTGAGAGTGTTCTGTCGCATAATGCACGCGCTTATCGACGAGAACCTGAAGGAGTGCGATGGGAACCCAACGCCGCCGACCGAGGAATAGGGCAACATCCACCGCAAGCGCCGCAACCGATCAAGCAGAACGTGCCGGGCTGGAATGAGTTTATCAACGGACGGAAAGCGCATTACGCCGCCAAGAACGCCGACACGTTAGCGCAGGCGGTGAGGCAGGAAACAGAACGCAAAGCGCTTAGCGGTAGCCAGAAGGTGCAGAGAGCCGACTTGCTGAAAGGCGACTGGAAAGGCAGGGGGCCGCTCTTAAACGCCATGCGCAGTGTGATCGCCGCCCAGCAAGCCAGCGAGAAAGCCGACCTGCAGGAGCGCCACAAGCGGGAGCGCAAACAAATGCGCGAGCAATACCGGCCTTACCCGACGCTAGAGCAGTGGCAGCGACAACGGCAGCGGCCGGAGCTTGCCGAGCAGTGGCGGCACCGCGACAGCGAACCGCAACAGATACACGGCGACCAGGCCGAGCCGCCCACGGCGCGAGACATACGCGCCTATGCGGCGGAGATCGTCGGGCACCAGGTGCATTACACGCGCAAGGATGAAGCGGGGCGGGGCGGGGGTGTGTCTGCCTTTGTGGACAATGGCAAGAGCATCGACATTTACGACTGGCGCAACCGCGACGCCACGCTGGCCGCTTTACAGTTGTCGGCGCAGAAATGGGGCAGCTTTCAAGTGACTGGCAATGACGAGTACAAAGCCATGTGCGTAAAGCTGGCCGCCGAACACGGCTTCAAGATCAACAATCCAGAACTGCAACAGAGCATTGCCGCCGAGCGCGACAAGATCGCGCAGGAAAGGGCGCAAGCGATGAAATCGGAGCAGCTACGCGGTTTTGAACAATACAGCGATGCAGTGGGCGCGGAGCGTTACCGCGTAACGTCAATCAAAATGCGCGAAGACGGCAGCAAACAAACATTCATCCTCGATAAAAAGGACGGCGTGACCACGGGATTTACGCCGGATGAAATCGCGCAGCGCACAACGGAAATGCAGCGCTTGCAGAGGCGCGGAGAGAATATCTATTACACGCCGCTGTCTGACAACAAGCACCATATCCTGATCGACGACATGAACCGCGCCAAGCTGGAAAAACTGGTGCAAGACGGCTACCAGCCCGCCGCCGTGCTGGAGTCCAGTCCCGGCAACTACCAGGCCATCATCACTGTGCCGAAGCTGGGAACGGCGCACGACAAGGACGTGGGCAACCGGCTGGCCGAACGGCTCAACCAGGAGTACGGCGACCCTAAGCTATCGGGCTGCATTCACCCGCACCGCGCCCCCGGCTACGAGAACCGCAAGCCCAAGCACCAGCGCGAGGACGGCAGCTATCCCGAGGTGAAATTGCTCAAGGCGGAAAAGCGCGAGTGCGAAAAGACGCTGAACTTATCCCGCGACATCGACGCGGAATATCAGAAGTTGCAGCAAGTGCAACAACAAGAACGCGCACCAACGGCGGCAATTAAGATCGATGCGCCCGCCGGCGGCGTGGCGCAAGCCTACCAAAAGCACCATGAGGACGTGATTAGCCGGCAGCGCGGCGGCGCTGTCGATCTATCCCGCGTAGACGCAATGATTGCCGTTCGCATGCGGGTCACCGGCTACCAGCAAGGCGAAATTGAAAGCGCGCTGCGCCAGTGCGCGCCGGCCACCCGCCCGGACGAGCAGGGGCGCGATTGGAACGACTACGCGCAGCGCACTGCCCGCTATGCGTTTGGCGGTGCCGGCGACCGCCAGGCCGCCGATCTTGGTAAGTACCGTCAGCAGTGGGAGAAGCTGGAAGGGCGGGAGCAGAAGCCGCAAATCGAAATCGCGCAGCCTAAAAAAGAGAAAGAGGTTGTGGTCGAGGTAAAGCGGGATAGGGGGCCGAGCTTGGGTAGGTGATTGGTTCCGCCACATGTAGCCGTGCTTTGCCGTCATATTGACGCTTGCGCGCATGGTAATGTATCGGCACCAATGCACAGACCGCCTGGCGTGGCGATTACCGGATTCGATATGCTCAAAAAAATTATCGGCATTAAAAATGTCGGCAGGTTCCGCAATTCAGCTTCCAGCGGCGATACGACGCTAGCCAAGCATGCATTTATTGTTGGCGCGAACGGCTTTGGAAAAACCACCATATGCGCGGTTCTGCGTTCGCTCAAGACGGGCGACGCGGAGCATGTGCTTGGACGGAAAACCTTGGGCGTGACGGACACGGCAACCATTGAATTGCTGTTGAGCAGCGGCGCAGTTCGTTTCAACGGAACCGCTTGGGATACTGTTCATCCTGCCATAGCTGTTTTTGATGGTGTTTTCGTTGCCGAGAATGTCCATTCAGGCGAAGTCGTCGATATCGACCACAAGCGGAATCTTTACCGGGTCATCATTGGCGATGCTGGCGTGAAGCTGGCAGAAGAGGATGCGAAGCTGGCAGGCGAGAGCCGTGCCAAAACCGCCGAGATAAGCGCCATCGCGAAGGCGCTTCAGCCGCACGTTCCGACTGGCACGAAGCTAGACGCTTTCATTGTCGTGCAAAATGTCAGCGACATCGACAACCAGATTGCCGCGCAGGAGTTGAAATTGACGGCAACCCGTCAAGCCGCAGGCATCGCCTCTCGGGCCGTCTTGTCGGAGCTGGTTTTGCCACCCCTGCCGGGAGGCTTCACTGATTTGCTGGCAATGACTATTGATGACATCGGCCAAGACGCGGAGCAACGCATCAATGCACACCTGGCGGCGCACGGTATGGAAGCTGATGGCGGCGACTGGATCGTGAAAGGCATTGACCATGCGGCAGAGGAGTCTTGCCCATTCTGCGGTCAGGATATTCACGGTTTGCCGCTCATTACTGCTTACCGGGCCGTATTCAGCGAGCGCTACAAAGCCTTGGGGACGGCCATTTCCACGATGAAAACAGAAATCGGACAGGCGTTCGGCGATACGGCCTTGGCCCGGTTGGAAACGACTGCCGAACAGCTTAAAAGCGGCATCGAATTTTGGGGCCGGTACTGCGCGTTTGATGTGGCACCTCTTGCTTATCCAGATGGACTTGCCGATGCAATCCGTGGTTTGTCCCAATCCGCCCTATCCTTGCTCGATAGCAAGGCGCGCGCGCCGCTTGATGCGGTCAAGGTGGACGAGGCTTTCACCAAGTCTTTTGCAGCGTATGCGGCGATACAGGACAAGGCCGCCATCGTGAATCAGGCTATCCGTCAGGTTAATACGTTGGCAACTGCCAAGAAGGCCGAAACGGGTGCGGCGGACATTCGCGTGGACGAAGCCGAACTTGCCAGATTCAATGCCATCAAGACGCGGAACAGTGCGGCGGTAACGGCGCTGTGTGACGACCACAAGCGGTTTTCTGGTGAAAAGGAGGACATTGATACTCGGAAGGCCGCAGTTCGCGGAAAGCTCGACAAGCACACCAGCGACGTAGTGACGCCATACGAACGCAGCATCAATCAGTACCTTGACGGTTTCAACGCCGGATTTTCGATCACAGAAACGAAACATGGCTACCCTGGCGGCGTTGCCAGTTCTACTTATCAGCTTGTCATCAATGATACTGCTGTTGATGTCGGCGACGGCAAGACGCCCGGCAGCATGCCTAGCTTTAAGAATACCTTGAGCGCTGGCGATCGCTCGACGCTCGCTCTCGCTTTTTTTCTGGCCCACCTTGAACGTGACGACGAACTTGCCAGCAAGATTGTGGTGTTCGATGATCCATTCAACAGTCAAGACGCTTTCCGCCGCCGCCAGACGATCCACGAAATCATGAAGGTAGCGGGCAAATGCGCTCAAATAATTGTCCTGTCGCATGACGTGACATTCATGAAGCAGATTTGGGATAAATGCCCGGTTGCCGAGAGGGCGGCAATGGCCATCGCGGATCATCGCAAGCTCGGCTCAAAAATTACACCGATTGATTTTGAAAAAGCGTGTCAGGGCCGGACGGCGAACGATATTGATGACTTGCAAACTTACCTATCCAATGGCGCAGGGCAGCACCTCGACATCATCCGAAAAATGCGCGTGGTGCTTGAAACTTATGCCCACACTACTTATTCGGCCAGTTTTGATGCCAATGATTGGCTTGGCGTGATTGTCGGAAAAATTCGTGACGGCGGCGCGAGTCATCCAGTGCACGCTATTTATGATGAATTGGATCAAATTAATGACTATACCAAGCAATATCATCACGGTGAGGACGCGCAGGACATTACGCCTGACCAGATTGATCCGGCAGAGCTAACCGGCTACACCAAACGGACGCTGCGGATCGTGAACGCGCTGGAAGCGTGATTTTGGCCAGGCTTGCAATGCTCCGATTAACAATGATATTTGTCCCGTATATGGCGGTCGTAATAAGCACCCTTGGAGCCAGCGGAAAGCAGCCCGTCAAAAATGCTTTGCGGCACATGGCAGAAGCTATAGGTATGGCCTTGTTTAAACTTGATTTGCATTTGCCGTGTGTTCGGATCGTAGCCGACGGCACTTATTGCACTTGAGTTGACGCGAATCATGTCCATACAATTCCCACGGTTATTTTGCGTATTATCCACCACCGCTAGCAGAAAAAGTCACATAGGAAAGATGCTCCATGAATGCAGTAGAAATCGAAGCAGCCATATCGGAATTATCTTTTCAGCCATTCGACGCCGCAGAATTCCCGTTCGCGTTCTTGGCCGCTTTCGGCCATAAGGACACGGCCCTCAAACGCCTGCGTGCAGGCAACAACAACGCTTCGGATGTGTCAGGTGGCGTGCTCCAGCGCAACAACATCCATATTGCAGTGTGCGAAGCTGGCACCGTGGGCGAAACCCTCAAGGCATTGCGCGCCAGCTTGGCCACCACAAAAGCCAAGGCTAAGTTCATTCTCGCCTCCGACGGGCAAACCCTGGAGGCCGAAGAGCTGGTCAGCGGTGAAACTATCGCCTGTGACTATCCAGACTTTCCCAACCACTTTGGCTTTTTCCTGCCGCTGGCAGGCATCTCCACCATCAAGGAGATCAAGGACAACCCCATCGATGTACGTGCCACCGGGCGGCTGAACAAGCTGTACGTCGAGCTGCTGAACGAGAACCCAGGCTGGGCCAAAGAGGCGCGCCGTGCCGACATGAACCATTTCATGGCCCGGTTGGTGTTTTGCTTCTTTGCAGAAGACACCGACATCTTCAATGGCGAGGGGCTGTTCACCAAAACCGTGGAACAAATGAGCGAGCGTGACGGCTCCAACACCCATGAAGTGCTGGAAACTATCTTCCGCGCCATGAACATCAAGGTTGTCGAGCGCGCCGATGCCGAGCCTCGTTTGCCGAACTGGGCAAATGGTTTCCCGTATGTGAATGGCGGCCTTTTCTCCGGCAGCACCGAAGTACCCCGTTTCACGCGCATAGCGCGTACTTACCTGCTGCACACCGGCAACCTGAACTGGAAACAAATCAACCCGGACATCTTCGGCAGCATGATCCAGGCCGTGGCCGACGACGAAGAGCGCGGCGCGTTGGGCATGCATTACACCAGCGTGCCCAATATCCTGAAGGTGTTGAATCCCTTGTTCCTCGATGACCTGCGCGCGCAGTTAGTCGAGGCCGATGACAACAAGATCAAGCTGTTGAACCTGCGCAAGCGCATGGCGCGCATTCGTGTGTTCGATCCAGCCTGCGGCTCCGGCAACTTCTTGGTCATCGCCTACAAACAGATGCGCGAGATCGAGTCGGAAATCAATCGCCGCCGGGGAGAACTGCAGCTAGGAAGCGAAATTCCGCTGACCAACTACCGTGGCATCGAGTTGCGCGATTTTCCAGCAGAGATTGCGCGCCTGGCGCTCATCATTGCCGAGTTTCAGTGCGATGTGCTGTATCGCGGGCAGAAAGATGCGCTGGCAGAGTTTTTGCCGCTGGATGCGCAGAACTGGATCGTTTGCGGCAACGCGCTGCGACTGGATTGGTTGAGCGTCTGCCCGCCCACTGGTTTGGGGGTCAAGCTGGTGGCGGATGATTTGTTTTGCACGCCGCTCAATCAATCGGAAATCGATTTCACGAATGAAGGTGGAGAAACGTATATTTGCGGCAATCCGCCTTACTTAGGTAGCCGGGAGCAAGATAAATCGCATAAGGACGATCTTAAGCAGGTATTCCAAGGACAAGCCGAAAATTGGAAGGCTCTTGATTATGTTTGCGGATGGTTCATGAAAGCCGCTGAGTACGGAAAAGCCACAAATTCAGCGACCGCTTTCGTGACAACTAATTCTGTTTGTCAAGGCCAGCAAGTGCCATTGCTTTGGCCTTTAATCTTCGCCACAGGAACGGAAATTTTCTTCGCTCATACTAGCTTCAAGTGGTCTAATCTTGCGAGTCATAATGCTGGAGTTACGGTTGTAATTGTAGGATTAACACGCCAGCCTACCGGCGATAGAAAGCTCTTCTCCGTATCAGATGACGGAGAGACTGCTGTCAAAAAAACTCCCACCATTAATGCGTATTTGGCTCCAGCGAAAAATGTTGAACTTTCACCATCAAATTTCCCGCTTGGTGAGCAGGCCAATATGCAAAAAGGAAACTATCCAGTGGATGGTGGATGCTTACTCCTATCTCATTCGGAAGTGGAGAAGCTAAATCTTACTTACAAACAAGAGCAAAAATTCATTCGTCCATTCGTTGGGTCGTCAGAAATCATTCATGGTTCACAACGCTTTTGCCTTTGGATTGAAGACGCCGACCTAGCTGAAGCCGAGGCAATTGAGTCTGTAAATGAGCGAATTGAAGGCGTCAGGCGGATGAGGCTTTCAAGTAAAAAAGAAGCAACACAAAAGTCGGCACAAACTCCACATAGATTCGATGAAATTAGGCAGACAGGTAGTGAGTCTTATGCAATCGGGGTTCCAGTCCATTCGTCTGAGAATCGAGAGTGGCTCCCTGTAGATTTATTGTCTTATCCAACGATAGTTTATGGAAGTGCTTTTGCTCTCTTTGATGCTCCAGTATGGAACATGGCTCTTATCGCCTCCCGCCTCCACCTAGCTTGGGTAGCAACAGTCTGCGGCAAGCTAGAAACGCGCTATCGCTACTCCAACACCCTTGGCTGGAACACCTTCCCTGTTCCACTGCTCACCGAGCAGAATAAGGCTGACATGACCGCCTGCGCCGAGGAAATCCTGCTGGCGCGCGAAGTACATTTTCCCGCCACCATTGCCGACCTCTACGACCCAGACAATATGCCAGACAACTTGCGCCGCGCCCACGAGCGCAACGACGAAGTACTGGAACGCATCTACATCGGACGTCGCTTCAAGAACGACACAGAGAGGCTAGAAAAACTGTTTGATCTTTATACGAAGATGACAGCGGCCAAAGCCAAGCCCGCAATGAAAGCAACAAGAGGAAAGAAGACGTGAACGAGAAAACCAGTAACCCGACCAATTCCTACACCGTTCCATCGGTGTCCATCGCCACGGCGCGCACAGGTGCATCCAGCAAGGCCAATGTGCTGGGCATGCGCGCAATGCAGGAGCGCGCCTATGCCAAGCGCGGCGAGCAGTATCTGCTGATTAAATCGCCACCGGCTTCAGGCAAGTCCCGTGCGCTGATGTTCATCGCGCTGGATAAGCTCAATAACCAGGGCTTGCAGCAGGCCATTGTCGTGGTGCCGGAGCGTTCCATTGGTAGCAGCTTTGCCGATGAGCCACTGAGCCAATACGGCTTCTATTGGGATTGGCAGGTGGCCTCGCAGTGGAACCTGTGCAATGCTCCTGGGGTGGACGAAGTGAAGGTTGCCAAGTCCAAGGTCAAGGCCGTGGGCGAGTTCCTTGCCAGCACCGACAAGGTGCTGGTCTGCACCCATGCCACCTTCCGCTTTGCGGTGGAAGAGTTGGGTGTCCAAGCATTCGATAACCGTCTGATCGCCATCGACGAGTTTCACCACGTCTCCAGCAACCCGGACAACAAGCTGGGTAGCCAGTTGGGCGCGTTCATCGCTCGCGACAAGATTCATCTGGTGGCCATGACTGGCTCTTACTTTCGTGGCGACAGCGAGGCGGTGTTGGGTCCGGCAGATGAGGCCAAATTCGAAACGATCACTTACACTTACTACGAACAGCTCAACGGCTACCAATGGCTCAAGTCGCTGGACATCGGCTACTTCTTTTACACAGGTCCTTACGTTAATGCTATCTCCAAGGTGTTGGACCCGGCACTTAAAACCATCGTCCATATTCCCAATGTAAATGCCCGCGAAAGCCTGAAAGACAAGCAGCGCGAAGTCGATGAAATCATGCACGGCTTGGGCGAATGGAAAGGCGTTGACCCCATCACTGGCTTCCATTTGGTATTGGCCTGTGATGGTCGTACCCTGAAAGTAGCGGACTTGGTGGACGACAGCTATCCGGCCAGACGTTCTAAGGTGCTCACTGCATTGAAAGACCCAGTGCAAAAGAATAACCGCGACAATGTAGATGTCATCATTGCGCTTGGCATGGCGAAGGAAGGCTTTGACTGGATTTGGTGCGAACATGCACTGACTATTGGCTACCGCAGCAGCCTGACCGAAATAGTGCAGATCATTGGCCGCGCCACCCGAGATGCCGAGGGTAAGGAACGATCGCGCTTCACCAACCTAATCGCCGAACCAGCGGCCGAACAATCCGCTGTTGCCGAAGCGGTTAACGACATGCTCAAAGCCATTTCCGCCAGCCTTTTGATGGAACAGGTGCTGGCCCCACGCTACGAGTTTACGCCAAAGAACAACGGCCCGAAGACAGGTTTTGATTACGGAGAGGAAGGTTACAAGGACGACGGCCACAACATCGGGGTGAACAAGGACACGGGTCAAATTCACGTGGAGATCAACGGGCTGGCAACGCCGCAAAGCCCTGAGGCCACGCGCATTTGCAAGGAGGACTTGAACGAAGTTCTCACCAGTTTCTTGCAGGATAAAACTGTGTTGGAGCGCGGCCTGTTCGACAAGGAAAACACCCTGCCCGAAGAACTTACCCAACTCCGCATGGGCAAGATCGTGCGGGAGCGTTACCCGGACTTGATCGAGGCCGACCAGGAGGCCATTCGACAACACGCCATCGCCGCCATGAACATCACGCAGCAAGCCAAGTTGGCGTTGGCCCAGGCCGATGCCAACGGCGGCGGCACGGCGCAGGGCAATACGGCGTTGCTGGATGGGGTGCGCAAGTTCGTCAATGTGCGTGATCTGGACATTGATCTGATCGACCGCATCAATCCCTTCGATGCTGCCTATGCAGTGCTGGCGAAAGCGATGGATGAGAAATCGCTGCGCCAGGTGCAGGCCAGCATTGCCGCCAAGAAGCTGAGTATTCCTGAAGATGAAGCTCGCGAGCTGGCAAGACGCGCCTTGCAGTTCAAACACGAGCGTGGCCGTCTGCCAGAAATAAATTCCGCCGATGCTTGGGAAAAACGTATGGCCGAAGGCGTGGCCGCGCTGGCACGCTACCGTGCGCAGGTCAAGGCGGCACAGGCGCAGGGAGAGTCCGGTAATGGCTGAGATGAACGATGACGAACTACTGGATGCGCTGGGCGTAGAAGTTGCTCCGCTGAAGGCTTCGAGCCGAACCCCGCGAGAGGAACGCATCATCGCCGGCTTTGAAGACATTCTGCGCTTCCATAAGGCCCACGGCCGCGCCCCACTGCACGGCGAGGGTCGTGACATCTTCGAGCGCTTGTATGCCGTGCGCCTGGATCAGCTACGCAAGTTGCCGGAAGCGCAAACCGTGCTGGCTTCTCTGGATAGTCCCGGCCTGCTTGCCGGTGCGATAGCGGCCTTGGCCAATGTAGATGACTTGGACGAAGACGCTTTGCTGGCCGAGTTGGGTATTGGCGATGAACCCGACGACCAAAACGACATCACCGTGCTGCGCCATGTACGTTCTAGCGTTGAAAAGCGCGCCGCAGAGGAAATCGCCGACCGCACGCCGTGTGCGGATTTTGACAAGTATCAACCGCTGTTCGAGCAGGTGGAGCGGGAGCTGAAGTCTGGCGTTCGCATAACGCGACGCTTCGGACGCGATACTAGCATTGCAGACGGGAACTACTTCATCGTCGGCGGGCAGCTCGCCTATGTGGCCGAAACCGGCGAAACCATCAAGGCTCCGAACGGCGAAAGCGATGCACGTCTGCGCGTCATCTACGCCAACGGCACGGAAAGCAACTTGCTGCGCCGCTCGCTACAACGGGCGCTCTACAAGGACGACACCGGCCGTCGCCTGACCGACCCGGACATGGGGCCGCTGTTTGGCGATGCGCCAGAGCCTGACGATATTGAAACGGGAACCATCTATGTGTTGCGTAGCCTGTCCAGCCACCCATTCATCGCCGAACACCGCGATCTGATCCACAAAATCGGCGTGACTGGTGGCAAGGTGGAGACCCGCATCGCAAGCGCGGAAAAGGATGCTACCTATCTGTTGGCCGACGTGGAGGTGGTCGCCACCTACAAGCTGCACAACCTGAACCGCACTAGGCTGGAAAACATCTTCCACCGATTATTCGGCGCAGCACAGATCGACTTGACCATCGAAGACCGCTTCGGCCATCCTGTCAAGCCGAGGGAATGGTTCCTGGTGCCGCTCCATGTGATTGACGAAGCGGTTCAGCGCATTCGGGACGGGTCAATTACCGATGTGATCTACGACCCTAAGACAGCCCAGTTGGTCGGTCAGGCTTAGTAGGCCCATTGGGTGCGCAGCCGTAATTGGGGGCGTTTGGCGAAACGGAAATTAAAGTACGCTAAGCCAGTCGCCGCAGTCATAACGACGCGTTCAACGCCGCGCAAATAGGAATGTAGGGAGCAGTGGAACGGTTATGCAAAGCTTTCCATAAACGTTCCACTGCTCCACGTACCCCAAATAGTGCCCGACTAACGCGGGCGAACGAGCAACTACACCTTAAGCAAAGTAACAAGTTGCTGCACGCTAAGGCCTCCCCCTACCAGGCTTACGCGCATTGGTTCAAAAGCGTTAAACATGCGGCGATAACGGCTATAGGTTTCGCAGTGCGAATTCAAGTCTCGATCCTTGAATCGAGTAAATCTGTTCATCTTGTCCACGAGAAAGCCGGCAATGCTCATTTGGCTTGATTCATTGTTGCCGTCGAAGCCGTGAAATTTTACATCGGTCGCCCACGTCCCGACTTCCTCCATGATCGTATTTTTCTGAGCTGGGGTGAGCCGTTCGTACGCTTCTTCGATGAATGACCACATATCGAGAACATCAACGACGTGACTCACATCGCGTGGGTTGTCCACGTGATCGTGGAAAACACCTTGCATGTCCCACTTCGGTGCCCAATAGTGTCCACCGTAGATGACTTTCGCCAAGAAGTCGGGATTCGACTCAGGGTCCTTGATCTTTAGAGATTTGAAGAGATCGCCCATCATCAGGATGAGCATCTTCTCTCCATCGCTGAAATGTACGGCTCTGCTCGATCCTGACGACAAACCAAGATTCACAAGCCTGCGAATCGCTTCTGCTCGCGTTGGGTGATCAGATTGCTCGTTTGCCCACTCGTCAACTCTGGAGAGCTGCTCTTCATCGATCCGCAGCTCGAAACGTTCAGATTTCGTTGCCATTATGTCTCCCTTTAATATTACCGTACAAAAGTACGTATATTACCGTACATTTGTACGTATTTAAACTAAAATGCGCCGCCGCCCACCCAGTCCAAAATGGTGGTTTATTTTGCACTGCAAAAACAGCCTGAAAATGCTTCGTCCCCCCTCCAGAGCGTCTGTTCAATAATTCGTACCCGTAATCAACGCCAATCTTTTGTTCAGAAATCAAGTTGCGGGCGTATGGAACTTGGGTTTTTTACTATTGATAAAAAGCGTTATCAAGAGTAAAGTAGGACTTGTTCCTGTAAAGGCTCACCTGGCGGTTTTGGAGTGAAACATGGTTCGGAAAAAATCGCCTAGCAGTCAACCCAGCGCCCGCCGCGCCATGAGCGATGCGGGGTTCCTGCTCGATCAGATCATGGAACAGGAGCGGCAAGTCGAACGGCGCTACGATCTGCCTTTTCGCGCCCCGCAAAAAGTCATCACCAGCTTGCAGCAGTGTACCCATTGCGGCCAGGATATCGCCTTGATGGTGTTTGGCGATAACGCCCGTGACGAGGCCGGGCTGCAGGCGTATGCCAGATTGATGGATGCGCCGATCCGGAAGACCGCTCTACCCGCCTATATCATTACGCCCCCTGCCGATCCGAGTTCCCTGGAGAACCCGTCTTTATTGATGAAGGTTTATCCGGTTGCTGAAGCGCCGTTCTGGATCACCCCGGACGAATGGCTGAGCTTGATCGACACGATGAGCGATGCGCACTGCAAGCGGCTCCCGCCATTGCCGCCCGCCGCTGCTTTGACCACTGCTTTACCTTCTTCCTTGCCTCCTGCCCTGCCGACGCCGGCCAGTGCGGCAGCGGTGTCGCTGACGGCGGCGCAATTTCACCAACTGGCCGCCGTGCCGCCGGCGCTGACCTGGTTCGCCAATATCGACAATCCGCAAACGCGCCGCGCTTATCAAAACGATTTGACCGAGTTCATGGCGTTCGCCGGCATCGCGCAGCCGGAGCAATTTCGCAGCGTCACGCGGGCGCATTTGCTGGCCTGGCGCAAGGATTTGGAGCGGCGTGCGCTGGCCGGCGCGACGATCCGGCGCAAGCTGGCCGCGCTGTCGTCCCTATTTGAATATCTGTGCGAAGCCAATGCGGTAACGAGCAATCCGGTCAAGGGCGTCAAGCGCCCGAAGATGGAAAGCCAGGAAGGGAAAACGCCGGCCATCGGCGACCACCAGGCGCGCTCCCTGCTCGATGCGCCGGATGCCACCACGTTGCAGGGGCAGCGCGACCGCGCCATCCTGTCCACCCTGCTCTATCATGGCTTGCGCCGGGCCGAGCTGTGCGCGCTGACCGTTGGCGACGTGCAGCAGCGGCGCGGCGTTCCCCATTTGTGCGTCCACGGCAAGGGCGGCAAGCTGCGGTATGTGCCGCTGCATCCCGGCACCGCCGAGCTGATCCACACGTATTTGCAGGCGGTCGGCCACGCCGGCGACGCCCAAGGGGCGCTATTCCGGCCGTTGAAGAACAACACCAGCGCCGATGATCGCGCTTCGATCACCGCCGATGGCGTGTACAAGATGCTGGCCGGCTATGCGGCGTCGTTGAAAATCGATGTCGCCGGCTTCGGGCCGCACGCGCTGCGCGCCACGGCCGCCACCAATGCGCTCGATCATGATGCCGACATCGCCAAGGTGCAAGAGTGGCTTGGACACGCCAACATTGCGACCACTCGAATTTATGATCGGCGAAAAATGCGGCCGGAGGATAGCCCGACGTTCAAGGTGTCATACTAATTAACAGGAAAAGGAGAGCGACATGCAATTATCGGCAAAGGATGTGGCGTGGATGAAGGGACAGGGTGTGTGGCAGCCGGGAGCTGATACGCTGCAGGTGCTGGACCGCGCCAAGGAGGCGGGATTCGATGACGCACACCCGCATTTGATTTCGTTCGTCATGGGTTATTACGACGCCGCGAACGAGGGCGACTGTTCTACACTGGTGGACCAGGAGGAAGCACAACGATGAAAGACGACAGGCCGACATGCTGCACCTATCGCGTGCCACCGCTGCGCCCTGAGCTGCAAGCTGCTTATGACGACATGGACGCCAAAGGGGGCTATTTCGCCACTGCCGTGTGTCGCACGTATGACGGCCAAGCGTGGGAAGTGAATACCAGGCAGGGGAGCATCTCCACCGCCCTTGACGGCCGTTATACCGGCCATGACGAGGCGATGGCGGCTGGCGCGGCCTGGCTGCAGGGGCAGGTAGAGCGCGAACCGGATGCCGATGAACTGGCCTTTAGGGCGCTATGGGAAGAACACGGCCCTTACTGAAGATTTTCCAGGGCCAGAAAAGACGATGCCCCCAGGGGCATGCTTGCGCAGAGGTCACACCGGGGGCTTGCTATGCGAGAATAGTAACACTTGATAAGCGAACGGCCCGCCGAAGCGGGCCGTTCTGTCATTTGTCTCTAGGGGGAAGTGGGCGAACCCACTAACAAGGCCAAGAGCTAATGAACCAAATATAACTTATTACCACGAAAGCGTCAAGCATGGCATTGGCACTCACTTCGGCGGACATTGCTGCGATTACAAAAGCATTGTCTTCCGCCCGCTTAAGCACTTACGCTCCGCCTGCGGCAATGGCGGTATCCCAGACAGCACCCGGAGCGACGCCATCGGCGCATGACCTATACCCG
>NZ_JAVIWQ010000001.1 GCF_034313965.1 Herbaspirillum sp. RTI4 | reverse complement strand
GAGCTTGTTGCCAATGATTCAGTTTGCCGGTTTGCAAGAGACAATGGCGTTCATTGAACGTGAATCAATGTACGGGATGGGATGTGGGCTTGTTGACATGGTCTTGTTGACCTCAACGCTCATTACGCCGGGTGCAAAGCTATGGACATTGGACAAGCGACTCGTAGAACTCGCCGAGCGTTTCGATGTGGCGCACCATGCGGCATTGCACTGATCGAAAACATCGACGATTCCGTTACCCTCGCCCCAACACCATTGAAACGTCATGGAATTAAATAGAAACACCCAATTAACGAAAGTTGCCTTGGCAATCCCAAGGAGTGGGCCCGTCTAATTGAACAGAAATGTGCCATTATTAAGGGACTCTTCGCCGCCACAGGCTTGTCCAACTGCCGCTCACCACCGCTTATGCAGCGCAAGAATCGCGGTGCGGGATGACCCAGATTAGCACCTACGCAGCGTGCTTCAGCGCTATAGATCCCAAGAGCAAGTCATCCGGCGTCCTGCCATCAAGGGCCTTGTGTGAGCTATATTAATTGTAGCGCTCCAAATAGAACCCCATACTGTCTCGTCCTGCACTGACGGTTTCGTTAAATAGCTCGCTTGAGTGCGTCATCGGTGCGGCGTGTTGTTACTCGGCTCCTGACGATATGTTGATACCGGCAACCCTCGATCAATAACCTCTGCGTGCTGTTGCGCGATCGCCTTGAAGTCCTTCGAAATACGGGCGTCTTGGTTGACCAGATGCCAGAAATCTCCCGCCATTGTTTGCGCTTTGGCCAAAGTACTTAAATCAAGTTTATCTAGCACCGCCAACTCAAATGTCCGCTCCACGATTTCACCCTGCGTGTTTGGCCGGTACATCATTGGCAGCATGTCATACACAGGTGCCAGCGCAAATTTGCCATCGGCTTGCCACGACAGCGAAAGATTGCCAGGATGGCGGTCTGAATTTCCAATCAGTGCCCCAAACACATCCAGCAATCGAACTATCTCGTGGTCTTTAGTGGAAAGGCGACGCGCGTCCACCAATAGTTGCGTACTTTGTGTCCAATTTTTATCTAGCGCCCCAAGCAAACAATCAACCCCGGCCATGGAAACGACCGGGGTGCGTCCGCGCACGCCACAGCGGTCAAATCGAACTACTTCGAGATACACGCGTTCGTCAGTCATGACGACCGCAGATTGACACGCGGGTAAATCGTATCCGCGCAAGGTCTCCATCGCCAGATGCTCTGCAATCAACAAATCTGCCCAGCGCCGCCCGTTTGCCATATCGCGTTGCGGAGAAAATTTCACAATGACATGTTCAATCTCGCCGTCTTCTCGCATCACTGCGGTGGTGAACTTTGGTTGCTCACCTCCTGCCGATGAGCCGATGATTTCGCCTTGATTGGCGCGTAATGCGAGATCGGGATAAATCAATGTCCGAGAGGATTCGCTTTGCGCATCCATATCACCAGCGCCGCGGAGCGTTAAAAACCGACGATAGGATTCATTGCCCACAATCAAATTGCCGGGCAAGTTTTCACCACGACGAGCCAGGTACACCAGCGCATTGTCGTCGGACCAGTCTTGGATTTTTTCTGGTAGTAGTAAATCGGGGTGCATACGCGGCACCATCCGTCCCAAGAAGCCTTGTGGACGTAAGTCCTGTAAGAAAAATGGAAGCCCTTCTGTCACCTCATACGCGAGCCCATTGGCAGGCGTGAACACATACCAATTATTTTGTAGCATTCGAAGCTCGCCAAATGGCGAGGCTTGTCCAGTTTGATCGACCACAAACAATGGCAGCGTCGTACCAAGATCAGCGATGGACCGCGTCATCGCGTACTGGGTGGAGCGTGCCGCCCCGAAGCTTGTAATATCGTGGCCCGCGTCCTTCCACAGTCGTGAAAACGTTGGCTGTGATATTTTCAACTTCTCACCAATCGATGCTGCGTCAGCAGGGCCATTCTTCAATAGGATCCGCAAATTCTCGATGGCAATTTCTTTCGACTTCGAATTATTCATGAATAGATACTAAATTGGGAGATCCAAGCAATTTACCTCGGAAATAAATCCAAAAAATTGCTTATGAATAGATTTATGAATCTATATTATACTTCACTTTCCGGAATTTGCATGCCTATTTGAATAGTTCAAATCACACAATCCAGTAGCTATTACATTCCGGAAACTGCTTTCTGGTTGGGCTCACAGAATTGGTGACGCATTTTGATGCGTGGCAGCCCCCTGATCGAGCAATGGCTGAAGATCAAGGATTCGGTATTGTTCTTTGATTTATGGGAAGGGGTCAACAACCCTACGCCGATTTCTAATTCCCCTGTATTCGAGGAGATTAGAAATAAGGGTGGGCGAAACCGTGGCTTCTTGTCAGCCAAAAAATGGATTGATACGGCGGATGCTATCGGTTTACATACCAAAACTAGATGCTATGGTGAAACCTATACCCACAAAAATATCGCATTCAAATTGGGCTCTAGACTCAGCCCAGAATTCAAACGGTGTCTTATCAAAGAATTCCAGCACATCAAGGACGACGGAGCACTCTCAACGTCGTTCACAGGGGACTTTCAACGCACGCTTGCCAGGGTTAATTACATAATTCATACCGATATCATTAAAGGGCGGCTTGCATCACACTCCCCTTCCCTACCGGATCCATCGCCGAGCGCCCTCCCCCCAATGGCAATCAACCATCCTATAAATAAAAAATGCCTTTTAACGATCAAAAATCCTTTTAAAAAACCTCATCACATTTTGTAAGTCATTGATTTTAAAAGACTTGATACTATCAAGCCCTATTTTTACCCTCGGCCAAACCCCTTAACACGCCAAGCACCGCTTCTTGCGCAGCAGTCGCCTCTTCCGCTGTTTTAAAAACCACCCGCAAAACTTTGTCAGCCCTTATTAAATCGCAATATACTGACTTCCCTGCCTTGATACGGACCGGCTCACTCGCCTTTGAAACCGGCTTGCTCAATGTGTCAGCCCCGGCAAATTTTACTGCTTGACCCTGATCCAATTCACCTGCGGCAAGTTTTTTAATGCCATCAATGACGCGCAGCGCCCTCCCCTGCTTCACCAGTTTCGCAAAATCCTGCGCCGCGTTCGCGCCGAGAATCTCTGGCTTGTCCCGCAAGATTGCGATAACTTCGTCGGGCAAACCGCCAAAACTCATGAGCTGAGTAATCGTTGAGGCTGCGACCCCCGCGTTAGTGGCGATGTCCGCCCTCGTCAGCTCTGGATGCCGCAATTGAATTTCATTGAATCCCAAGTATTTTTCGAAATCGGGCAAATCAGGCTGTAATAAATTAGCGTAAAAAGCGCTCAATTCAGTCTGGTCATCATCGGCTTCGATGACAGCAGCCAGGATGCGATCCCGGCCTAGCATCCTGAATGCCTGTACCCGATTGTGACCGGACACAATTTCGTACCCCCCCGCCGACACCTTGCGCACCGTAATAGGCGTGACTAAGGGATTGTGCTTTAAATTGTTGGTCAATTCGTTGAACTGTTCATCTGTCAGTTTGCGACGACGCCCCGCCACTTCGCGCAAATCAGCAATCATCAATTCACTGGGAGCAGCTTCATGCAAACGGCTCAGCAGCTGCTTGTTTTCATCCATCGCCTGTGCGTACTTTCCTTGCAGATTCATCAACTGCCCAGGAGCAGTCCGTGGCTCGCTTCGGACAGCAACGGCGGGACTCTTGTCATCGTCGTCCAGGTTAATCGAGGCGGCTTTATTCGCTTGTCGTTCTTTAATGGATGCCATGTTATTTCTCCTTGGTTGGGGTCAGGCCGATGCCCCACAATAAGCAACTTTTGCTATCAACAATGTCCACCAGACGGTCATAGGGTTCACAAATCCGTTGATACGCATTGGCACTGCCCTGGTAATTGGGCATGTCATAAATAGTGGCAAACTCTGCCGAAGTGGTCATGGCCAACGATGTCTCAGGAATCTCGACAGGCAACACATGATCGCCATAAGTTTTCATAATCCAGTCACGCACCATTTGAGCAGAGGATTTCAAGGGCATACGCGTAATCAAAATGTCGATGTAATCAAATACCTTTTGTTTACCCTCTTGTCCGGTGACCTTCAAACCACTAACCAGATCAGAAAACAGCGACCAGAATTGCACCATGGAAGCGAACGACAAGGTATCCGGTACCACTGGCACCAAAATGGAATCAGCAGCAAACAGCGCATTGATCGTCAGATAGGAAAGGGTAGGGGCCGAATCAATGATCACATAATCATAAATTGGGAGGAGGGGGGCCAACCCTTTTTGCAGTACAGACCAGAATTCGAATCCAGGGTCTTCACTGTTTACTTTGGAAGGTAAGATAAATTCGGCATTGAACAGATCAGTTGAGCTAGGAATTAAATCTACACCTGTCCAGTAGGTTTGCATCGGCGCATACGTCAGATCAGGCTGAGTGCTTTCAATCAAAGGCAAAATTGTTTGGTCTGCTTCGACTTCTGCATGTGGATTGATTCCGAAAAAAGTGGTGGTCGAACCTTGGGGATCAAGATCAATAATCAACACTTTACGACCGTGTCTTACTGACAGACCTTGCGCCAGAATCATGGATGTCGTTGTTTTGGTAACACCACCTTTGAAATTGGCCACGGCAATCACTTTACCTAGTTGGTCGGCAGGGCGTTGTTTGTCTTTAGCGATCGTTCCCTTGACCCACTTGATTGTGTCTTCTAAGGTAAATAATCGGTGCCTTCCTTTGGCAGCTTGCTGCCCTTGAGGAAAATCTCGTGTCAGCAAATAATTCATCCGGGTCTTGTCGATGCCACAAATGTCCTGTACTTTGCCACTGGAGAAAGTAGGAGGTTGTTTTCTCGGGAATGGCTGTAGCATGGAATCCCGTATTTTTTGCAACATCCGCCCTGAACGTTCTGCCAGTGCCGTCAAGTCTTCGCCACTAACGGTGAGGGGTTTCAAATTTAAGTCCATAGTCTTTCCCTGTTTCGCTATTAAACGGTATTGCTGGCACATTACAACCAAATCTAGGACAAAGCAATTGTTTAGGTTGACTCTACTGACCCAAATAGCAGTAATAGCTGATTTACCCCAAAAAGACTCACTTTAGCCTAGTATTAAGCACTGTTACATTCGAAATCAGTGATCCTCAATTTCTTCCGGAGGTTTTTTGTTTTATGTTTCAAAACCCTCGCAGACATTGAGTGTTTTATTAAAGATGTAAACACTTTAAAACATTGAATTCACGAAGAAGCACTTCTGGTGCGGGTTAAAGGAGGAAATGGTGAAACTTTTTGGGGGAAGGAGTGAGAAGAATTGGTTGTCGAAATCCTTAAAGGTGAGTTTCTTTGGGGGCGTGCGGTGAGTGGATATGGGGGTGATTGGCGTTTAAGTGCGTCTTTGTGGGGGCCGATGCCTCGCAAGGCATTAAAGTGAAAATACAATACCTAATTAATTCACTTTCAAGGTATATTGTCCCCCATGGAGAATGTACCCAGCAACTCAGGCATGGCAGTACGCCGTCCGAATGAAACGATTGCGATCAACCCCAAAAAGGGCAAGATAACGCTGGGGACCCGCCGTCTTTTCAATTTGCTGTTGTATTTTTCACAGCAGGATGGCATCAGAGAGACCTACAGCCGATCCATTTCAGAAGTGATGGCGCACATCACTACATCGAAAGACTCCGAATGGCTTAAGGAATGCTTTCGTCAAATGCAGGAAACGTCGATCGAGTGGAATCACAAGGAAGAAAACAGGGAAGAGTGGGGCGTCAGCGGCCTGATATCTGAGGCGCGTATTATTACCGCTGGGAACTCCACCACGATTGCATGGGCGCTTCCTCAAATCATTCGGGATCGACTGATGGATCCCCGCTTCTATACCAAACTGACGCTGGAAATTCATAGCAAATTAAAAACGGGTGCCAGTATTGCGCTCTATGAAATTTGCTCTCGCTACGTTACCAATCCCAGTAAGGTCACCAATCGTGAACACTGGCAATGGTGGCAACCACGCCTGACCGGCAATCCCAAGCGCGAGACCGATGAATATAAGTACTTTTCACGTGACGTCTTGAGGCCTGCAATTGCAGAAGTCAACCAGGTCAGCGATGTGATTGTCGAACTCATCGAACACAAGAATGGCCGTCGCATAGAAGAACTGCAATTCAAGATCGCGCGTAAAGCACTTTCTGAACTTGAAGCGGAAGTCGACAAACCGTTCGACGGCAATTTGCTGGAATCCATTATTCGGTTAGGTGTATCGCAGAAGGAGGCGAGGGCGCTCTACGCGGCCCATAACCTGGTGCTACTGCGTAAAACCGTAGCGCTGACAGAGCAACGCGCGAACGCCACCAATGTAACGCCACTCAAGTCCAAAGCCGCATTTTTCAAAAAAGCCCTCAGCGGTCAATACGCCACAGCAGCTTCAGCAGAACCTGCTGTCGAGGCACGCGTGAAAGCAGAAAAAGTTGTCCAAATATCGCAGGAACAAGAAAAAGCTCAGCAGGACGCCAAGTTGGCCGCCAAGCAAATTCAGGATGCGTATGAACTCTGGGCAGAGCAGGGCGCAGAAAAACAATTGGTCTTGCTGCACACATTCCGAGAAGCAAGCGAGGTAGAGGGTTACCGTAAAGATATTCAACGGCGTGGGCTAGCGTGCATGGTATCCATTGCATTGCGTACGGCATTTTGTCAGTGGTATGCGAACCAAACATGGGGTGACTCAGGTGCTGATTACCACAAAGAAAAATGAATCTGATAACGAATACAACAAGGTTTTTGGTCAACGATGCTCCTGATCTATATTGACCAAGAGTCGTTCTTACGGCAACATTAATAGTAACGTATGTGTTACCATTAAAAATATGATGATTACGGTTGAAGAATACCTTTGTCAAGACGGCACTAATCCCTACAAGAGATGGTTTGATAATCTCGATGCCCAGGCTGCCGCCAAGGTAGCGACAGCCAAAGTCAGAATGGGGCTGGGTAACACATCAAGCGTGAAGTGGTTCGATGGGATTGGCGAGTACGTCATTGACTGGGGACCAGGTTATCGCATCTACCTCGCCAAGGACGGCGACACGCTCATCATCCTGTTTGGGGGTGGGACAAAGCGAGGGCAGCAGAGGGATATTGATCAAGCTAAGGCTTTGCACATTGAGTACAAAGCCAGAAAAAAGGCATCCCATGCCATCAAACACAGCAAACGGAAAGGGGCCTGATATGGCACTCACGAGAGATTTCAAACACACCATTGTCGAGCGCGTCGACCGAGATCCAGCGTTCGCTAAAGCGCTACTGGATGAAGCCGCCACATCGTTCTTGAACGGTGAACCAGACGTTGCCCGCCTTATCTTGCGCGACTTGGTCAACGCCACAGTAGGTTTCGAGCGACTTGCGGAGTTGACCCAGAAACCAAGCAAAAGCCTGCATCGCATGCTCTCGCCAAAGGGTAATCCGAGCATGGACAACTTGGCCGCCATATTTGGCGTGGTTCGTATGCGCCTCAAAGTAGGTATTGAGGCGCGTACGGTTGAGGCACGGTGACAGGCGAACACCAATGACTATCCACCTTATGTCAGAATAATTGATAAGTTGCCGATTCAGGCATCCAAACCACTTGTAGGCGCAGTAGCATTGCCAACTAAACCTCATCGACCGACAATTGAATTCCGCCAGCCGATCAATACAGGGAAGAAAAAGCAGTCGTATTACTGCTCACCATTTCGATCAGGGGGGATTGCCGATGTTGCAAGAGCGCCTGGATTATTATTCGCGTTCCGCGTGCGCCTTGAATATCTTTTTAAATGTCCCTTTATCGAATAGATAAACAGTCTTTGCACGACCATACGGGTCATCCTTTGGGCCATCGACGACGCCGACTGTAAGCAGCAATTTGCTATTCAAAGAAAAACTTGGGTTGTAGTTGTCGGACCCCAGAAAGGCATCTCTTTCATCTCCCGCAAGGGCAATGCATGACTCGGGCGGCTCGTAAATTTTTCCAGTGATCGAATCGACAACAACGAACATGAACGCGCCAGCACCGCAGCCCCACCTTACAACGGTGTAGTGACCAGCGAAATTTGGCCCTGACTTCGCACCTTCGGTAATACGAGTCCTGAAAGTGCGTGCGAGTTTGCTTTTGATGATTGGCTTGGCAAGCACTGTGACACTAGCCTGATCGGCTTGGTACTTAGAAGGATCTGGTAACTCACCCGCATTGCATGCCACAGCAACGAACAGGGTGAAAGCGAAGAGGAACTTGGAAATGTTTCTCACTTGACGACTCCGCCTGCCGCTTTATACCAACTTTCCAAATCGCTGTATGGGTGTACTTGAAAAGAAACCCACTGGTTCGCCTTAAGTAAATTAATCGCCGTTTTAATATCACCATCAATAATTGGCTTTAGTGCTTTATAGGCTCTGATATTTTGTACCGCAATCAGGTCTTGCGTGTGGGGAGAGAAGTCTGTTAATCCCTGCGCCTTTTGGCCCATTTCGAGCCAACAAGCTCGATTGATTTGGTAGAGTCCAGCAGCCGTCGTCTTGCCGTCCTTACCCGCTCCAGGATGCGTTGACTCATTGGTAAACGTCCACTTTGATGTATGGTGCCAGCCAAAAAGGGCATGATAGTCCCCGCCTTCTGCAATACCAATCATGGAGAGAAACGCTTTCACATTGACATTTTTCAGATACTCCTCGTTCTCTGCCTTGCGAATAGGCCGGGAGTCCACTTTGATGGTTTGAGGCGTCTTGTCATGCAATGGCGTGGTGTGGCCGGTGCCGATCTTGATACGTTTGGCATTGGTCATGCTTCGCTCACCTTGAGGTAAACCGTTACGGATTGGGCGGCTGCTTTGGCGTGAATTGCTTGGGTCATTCCGTCCGAGTCGGTCACGCCCTCCACCTGATGGCCTTCGCATTCCAGCACATAAGCTGCGCCTGCTAGTACCTCCCCAGTATTTTCGTCTGTTATCAAGAACCGCTGATCCGCGCTTATCCCGAGAGCCGCAGGGTCGTAACCCGAGTTGAGGAACCAGGACACCCCATTACCAATGATTTCAGGGCCTTCAAAGCTCATGCTGTGATTGTCAGCCAGTGCTTTGAGGCGTGGCGGTGTAGGGCATTTGCAAAGGCACAAGTCCCCATCTAAATTCGCTTGCCTACCATTTGGTCCCGTATAGGGGCGATAAGGCGGAACGCACTTGGTCACGCCCCAGCTTTTGCAAGCATTGCAATACACCGGGCCGCCCTCGAAGCAAGCACGTTTTCCGTCATAGGTGACAGGCCACTCCTGTGGATTTGGTTCCACTCTGCCACCACCTGGAGTGAGAGTGTCTCCCTCGCGAATGAATAGACGCCGGTACATGTTTATTCTTTCCCCGTCGGTGGTGCATATCCCGGCTCAAGCAAGCCCGGGGTCGCCTCATCGTCCGCGTACTCAATGATTTTTGCATCGTTCTGGGGACTGGATTCAATCACGTCGCCATTTTCAATGTGGCTTCCCACAATAGCCAAAGGCTTGCCTTCATAGACGGCGGCATAGCCAGCTCCTGAAATAATCGCGCTTTCCCTACCATTGGGGTAGCGAATCAAGTCTCCCACGCGGGCAACACTCATGCCGCCAATTTTCATCTCCGTCGAGGACGTAACCACTTCGCCGCCTCGCAAGGTCTTTGAACCGACTGTGGCCAGCGCATAAACCGCCTTGATAGGTCGGCTGTCCACCAATGCCCTGAACATTTCGATCATTTCAAGAGCACTCTCGGTGGTGCGCTTGTCGTCTGGAAAATCCTTGGAGTGGTATTCCAGCACCGTAGCAATCTTGAGCAAGTTGTCCAGAGAAAACCGCGACAGATGGCCAGACAAAAGGCCACTGATTCGGGGTTGCGACTGCCCGCACAAGCGTCCCGCTTCGGTTTGCGTCCATCCATTGATGTCGACAATGTTCTTGATACGTTTGGCCAGATCTTCTCGTGCACGAGTATTGACCGATTCGCCCAACTCTGTGGCTGGGCTATTGAGAGTGATTATGTTCGCCATAATTGAGAAACTATGCCACATAGTGAATAATTGCTCAAGTATGTAAACCGCCCCCTGCCGTTAAATGACCGGTTTTTAACAACATTGAAAGCGACGCAACTACGCTGTAAAAAATAACCGCAATATTTGTGGTCTGGTTTAGACGCCGTTGCGTGGTGCCAAGCTTGTCCCTGAGTTCGTAGTCGCCAAGATCGAGGGCTATGGCGTAGTGGACTACAGACCAGAACAAATTGGTGGTGGCATTTATATTACGCAATAACTGACAAAGACTAGGCCGAATGCTAGCCAGACAAGCGGATCGCTCACTCGCAAACCGGCAATTCATCCCAGTTGGTCGTGTATTCCGGTGATTTCCTTTCCTGCCGCATTTTCCATGACGGCCTTGAACTGTCCTGACTGAGCTTCAATGTGCCCTTGCCGTAGCGAGTGTTGATCGCATCCAGTGTCGTCATCAGCGCGGGATTTTTCGGTGCGGCAGCGAAGAGATCGCCTTGATACAGCGAGGCGTCACCTATATCGCTGAGAATGACACCCGCCTTCTTGTAGTGAAATCCAGACTGATAAATAGCCGCAAGCCCGGCCACCGCCCAACCCTGCAACACCATGGTATGCGCCGTAGGAACGGTGAGCGGGATCGTGATGCTCGGGCAGTATTGCGGGCGATCTTCCCTGAACCGATCCGTCATGATGAACACCTGCAACAGGCCAGCGAGCGAATGCTGATCGCGCAGTTTCCTCGCCGCGTTGCTGACAAAGTGCGCCAGCGCATCCTGCAAATCCTCGATGGTGGTCACGGCGTGGCCAAACGAACGGCTATTGACGATCTGCTTCTTCGGCGGGGCAACTTCTTCCAACTCAATACAGGCTTCACCGCGCAGTTCCCGGATAGTCTTTTCCATCACCACCCCAAAACCCTGGCGCATGGCGGCAACATCGGCATCTCGTAACTGCAGCACGGTATCAATGCCCCGCTGGTTCAAGGCCATCGTCAGACGTCGGCCCACACCCCAGATTTCTTCCACCGGAATATTTTTCAGCACGCTCTCGATCTGCTGGTGGGGTCGCTGCCGACAACAAACGACTCAAGAACAAGCAATGCTGGTTAGCCCCAGCTACTGCGGGAAACACAAAACTCAATGCCATCAAGGCCTAGCGACTAGATGACGCACCCTCATGCGTCGGGTTCGAACTTGCGGACGCGGGTTCGATTCCGCATTTCACACTTGAACTGCTATCACCTTGGATTTCCACTGGCATATTTGTTCACGGTACTCGCCTTGGGTCCATCTCGAAAAGCAATTTCAATCGCCTTCACGATTGCGTCCCAAACGCCAGACTCCCCAAGGATTGGAATTTCCTTGGTCAACACATTGGAGAGTTTTCCCTGGTTTGCCTCTGCTGATCGAATGATTCTGTCAATTTGCATATCAGGCATCTCGACGATATCTTTGATTGCTGTTCTTGCTTGGGCGTGGCTGCGCATGTAACGAGATTCCTCTCGCATATCCTCGCGGATCGTGCGATCTAACACATGGGCCAAATAGGTCACATGTCGCGTCAGGTCTAGGAGTCGCCATGTATGCCTGGCACTGTCGTTGCCATGAAATACAAAATTTGAACGAATGTCATCTGGATAGGTGATGTAAGTGGGCGCAAATTCATAGAGCCCGGCCAACGACTTCATCAATGGTCGCGAAATTTCATCAAGAATGCGGTCATAGGCATGACGTTCAGTTTGATCGCTTGTAATTAGAGATGAAACCGGCAGGATCATCGGATCTTTCACCGCACCATCGCGTCGCAAAATATCGTTGATCAGGAAGCGATGCACACGTCCATTTCCATCAGCCAATGGGTGTATATACACAAACCCAAAGGCCGCTACAGCGCTACGCATCACTGAGGATTGTCCTTGGGTACGCTCCAAAAAGGTGGCCAATCCTTCAAGCATCTCTGTGACATCTTCAGCTGGTGGTGCGATGTAGTGAACGACTTCTTGGTAGCGCGCGACTTCGCCAACGAACACCGGAGACTGGCGAATGCCAAAGTGTTGCAAGGTTGTTCGCTTGCCTAGGATTTCAGATTGCAATTCGGCCAGTGCTGCCTGATTTAAAGGCCACGATCCTTGTCCACTGCGGCGAGACAGTACGTCTGCAAAACGCTGAATGCGATCGGATTGATCTGCTTCGCCCTCAATCGCAAAGCTCGACTTGCTCTCACGCAGCGTCATCCAGACGGCCGAGCGCATTAACAATTCTTCGCCAAATTCCAGTGCCAGATCGTTAATTAGACCTGACACATCTAGACCCATGGCTTTAACTAAATCTGCTGTTTTGCGGATGACCGGGCAAAAGACGCGCGTGCCTGGTAGATTGTCCCGCACCCGCCAGCGCCGATTGGGGACTGAATGTTTTGGTGAGGCAACTACTAGCTTTGTCCCATCCATGACATCAATGTAGCCGCCAGCAATTTCTGCACTAATCTCTAGGGCTTGGCCAGTTAGGAACTCATAAAGAAATCCGGCTCGCTTGGCATACTGACCGGATGGTTCATCAGCCACCCAGTCTGTCAGCTCTCGCGGATCAAATTTTGCAAATACCTGCGACAGCAACTCTAGGTGGGGGACTTCATGCTTGAGATGAAAAGTGAGATGTCCACGCAAGGTCGCGCTTGGACGCATACTTTCCACATAGGTCTCGGTAGTAATACCCTCTAAAACTTGTGTCGCACGGCGTCCACCAATGCGACTAAACGTTTGGAGTGGCATGACTGGCTCGATGCCGTAATTAGCAGCTAGCCATGCCCCGCCGATTAAATTTTGGGTTTCCATGTGCTAATTATGCGCAAAAACGATCGCCAATGCAAAATTTCATTAAATAATGATGCAGTTTGATGAAAAACGATAACATTAGACGTTGTGACCTGATTCGCGAATTCGCCGGTGCGACGCACCGGGTCCTGGTTCTGCCGGACGGCCAGTTCGACTATCTCGGCAAAAGCTACCGCAGCCTGACCGCCATCGCCAACGACATCAGCGGCACCCGCTGGTCGGGTCCCGCATTTTTTGGTCTACGGGACAAAGTGCGGAAGGGCAGTAAAAAATGAGCGGCCCCGAAGGCAGCACAAAAAAACGTCAGCGATGCGCCGTCTACACCCGCAAATCGAGCGAAGAAGGCCTCGATCAGGAGTACAACTCCATCGACGCGCAAAGGGACGCCGGTCACGCCTACATCGCCAGCCAGCGCGCTGAAGGCTGGATACCGGTGGGCGAGGATTACGACGACCCGGCTTTCTCGGGAGGAAATATGGAGCGGCCCGGACTGCAGCGCTTGATGCGCGACATCGAAGCGGGACAAGTCGACATCGTCGTCGTTTATAAGATTGATCGCCTGACCCGCAGCCTCACTGACTTCTCCCGAATGGTGGAGGTCTTTGAACGGCAGGGCGTTTCCTTCGTTTCCGTTACTCAGCAATTCAATACCACCACCTCCATGGGGCGGCTGATGTTGAACGTCCTGCTGTCCTTTGCGCAGTTTGAAAGGGAAGTCACCGGCGAACGGATTCGCGACAAAATCGCCGCCAGCAAGCGCAAGGGGAAATGGGTGGGCGGCATGCCGGCGCTCGGCTATGACGTCGTTGAGCGGAAACTCGTCATCAACCGCAACGAAGCAGACCTCGTGCGTCGGCTGTTTCATGACTATCCCCGGGTCGGCTCGACGACGATGCTGATTCAGCAATTGCGGCACGAAGGCGTGACCACTAAATCGTGGATCGCGCAGTCAGGCAATCAACGCACAGGCAAACTGATTGATAAAAGTGCACTGTATAAAATTCTGAATAATCCGCTGTACCTCGGGCAGATTCAGCATAAAGGAGAGGTCTACCCCGGGGAGCATGAAGCGCTAATTACTCAAGCGCAGTGGGATCGGGTTCAGACCGCCTTGGCCGCTCATCCTCGCGGTGTGCAAAAAGGACAGACGCGTCCAACATTGAACCCTCGCCCAGCCTTGCTTCAGGGATTAATTTTTACCCGCGACGGCCGGGCAATGACGCCGCACTCCAGCAAAGGCAAGGGCGGTCGACGTTATCGTTACTACCTCTCGACACGCGATGCCAAAGAAGGACATGGTGCCTCCGATGTCAAAATGCTGCCGGCGGCAGAAATCGAAGCCGTCGTCATGGCGCAACTGCGCGGCATTCTGCGCTCGGCTGACATCGTCACGCAAGTCTGGCGCGAGATCCGCAGCCAACAAGCAAACACTACTTCCAGTGCCAGCACCAATGCCACCGCCGGCTTCAACGAAATGCAAGTCGCCGTCGCGCTCAATCGGATTGATCTGATCTGGGAGCAGCTTTTTCCGCTCGAACAACAGCGCATCGTGCGGCTTCTGATCGAGAGAATCATCGTCTCGCCCAACGAGCTGCAAGTGAAACTGCATCCCAATGGTATTGACCATCTGGCGCTGGATGTGATGCGCGCACCGGATACTCCCGGCTGTCCAATAAATAAAGAGAATTTCGCATGAGACCGACCACCTTAGCCCTTACCGGCGAACCGCTCTTGCTGCGCAGTGCCGACGGAGCCGTGACCGTCTCGATACCAATCCGGATTCAACGCTACAGCGGCCGCTGCCAGATCATTGTGCCGCCGGGAATCACCTCCGCGCCAGACGAGGACCCAGTCCCGACAGCCTTGCAGAGCGCCTTGGCACGAGGGCATCGCTGGCTGCGGCAGATCGACAGCGGCGCATTCAGCAACCTCAGGGCCATCGTCGAAAAAGAAAAGCTCGATCCCAGTTACATCAGCCGGATGGTCAACCTGACTACGCTGGCTCCCGATATTGTTGCCGCGATTCTCGATGAAACTCTGCCCGAGTCGGTCTCGCTGTTCGATCTGGCGGTGAACACGCCTTTATCGTGGGAAGAGCAGCGCGCCAAAATCGCTCTGGTGCTTAAAAAAACGAATTAATCCACCGCTCATTAATCCACTGTTAATACCAGACATCCCACCATCACCCGAATGCGCACCGGCGTGCGAATGGCGAATCCCGCCTGCTCCAGCCATTTCCCCTGAATGCGTATCCACGGTACTGCCTGCATGACGCGTTTCCCCGGGTCCCGAATTGGCTGGCCTGGCGCATAGCCTATGGAAGATACCGTGATGTGGCGCTCTGGCCGGATCACGATGGCGGGGCCTTGCTGGTTTGACATATCCTTCTTTCTAGCCACGATGAGCTCCGTTTTAGTTGATGGTGGTTAGCTGGCAGGGGATGTTCGTGCATTCCATGCCAGCGTCTCTTCCGACTTTCGCTGCGCTGACAGCATAAAGACCGATGCCGGGACTAGGGAAGTCATTTCTCCGCGACCGCGCCGTATATCCCGCTTCTTTTTTACAGAGTTGCTCGGCTATCGCCTGATTGCGGATGAATGCCTGCCTGCTGCGCAGACTTGACGCAAGTCTTTCTGTCTCCGTTGATCAGATGGTAGGCAATTGCTGAAACAAAAATGCGAAAATTGGATTCGCGTAAGTGATTGATTTTAAAGGGAGAGTGCCTTGCGGACTTGGACTTCGCAAGTCCACAAGAAACAGAGAAAAGAGGGCGAGAGAGAACGGAAACGGCAGAAAACCGGGCATGCAGCCGGGTGCGAAGTCCGCAAGAAAAAATGAAAAGCCCCGCCAGACGTGGTGTTTGGCGGGGCTTGTCGAAATGCGAAGAGAATATCTTCGCAGGGTGTGATGGTGGTGGACTCGAGGGTATTCGGTAGACCGCTCTTTGGTGCTGTTGGCTCGTATTCAGGGGTTTTTTTATACGCACTTCCGGTCGAGGGAATCTGGGATTTATGTATCGGCAGTTCTTGATGAAAAACAAACAGTCCAGAGGATTTTGGACGCTAAATTGCGGAAGCCAGTTCGATTCCCCATTTTCCCTTCGAACTGCCGTCTGGGTTGTTATCATTAACCGCCCTTGTTGACACATCTATGATGTTCTGCAAAAATACGACATTACTGTCTTATTTTTGCAGGTAAATAATGTCCAAAATGACCTTGGAGGAACGGATTGAGATGAGCTTGCGGCGCTCCGCAGCGAAGGTCTTCCTGCGCAAAGAATTTGACAGATTTGGAGGCTATGACCAAGTTGGGCGAGCGCTGAGAAGTGTGATCAATAAAGGTCTCCTCATCAAGGCTGGCTACGGTGTGTATGTCAAAGCAAAGCAAAGCACTTTGACCGGCAAGTCTATCCCTGTTGTCCCGCTCATTGAAATTGGCCTGGAAGTGTTGACCAAACTCGGCGTCAAGCCTGACCTAGGAGCTTCTGCGAAAGAATATAGGGATGGCAAGACGACGCAAATGCCTATGTCCACTGTGTTAAACGTGGGTGGTTCACGAGTTTCCCGTCGTATAGGTTTTGGTAGTAAATCAATTCGGTATGAGCAATGAAAAGACTGCCTAAGGAAATTATTGAAAAAATTTCAGATTTTGAGACTGAATCGGAGTTGTCCCTTCCTGGTTTTGCGCTTGAAAAGGACTACTTTGTTCTAGATGCCATCACGCTAATCCAAGCGCTTCCCGCATCGCCAGATTTTCGGTTTGTCTTTTGTGGTGGCACATGCTTGGCTAAAGCCTATGGCATTTTGCATCGGATGTCTGAGGATGTTGACTTCAAGCTGGTCCCTACGGAAGTCACCGCACAATTACCTAAAGCTACATTAAGACGCAGACTCAGTGCCTTTGTCAAAAATGTGATCACAAGCTTAGAAGCCGGCGGATTTGGAAAAAATTCAATTACACGTCGCTCACTAGATAGCAACAGCTATTCCTGCCTGGATGTTGAATATGAATCAGCTTTTTCCAAGCCCTCATCGTTACGACCCCACCTTCTGCTTGAGCTGAACCACTCAACCCTGAGGGCCCCTACAGAAACGCACAAGGTGGGCTTGCTGCTCGATAAGTTAACTTCCGGCGCGTATCAGTCACCGATTGAAATTGAATGCATTTCTTTGCGAGAAGCCTTAGCTGAAAAGCTCGTCTCATTTCCGCGCCGTCTGGCATTGCAACTGCAAAAAGACAATACCGATACGGTATTAGATCCCTCTTCCGGGTGGGATAAAGCACTGGTACGCCATCTCTACGACGTGCATCAAATTATTCAGCATGCTCCAGTGGCACAGTTGGATGCTTCAGATTTAGCTCGGATTTTGTCAGGCGTCATTGCCAATGATGCGATTGAATTTCAAAATCAGCACCCTCAGTTTTATTTAACGCCATTGGCGCAATTGAGTAAGGCACTTACTTGGGCAGGTGAAAGTGAAAATCTGAAAATCCAATACGATGCCTTTGTCGCAGACATGGTTTATGCCTCACCAGAAAACACCCCAAGTTTTGCGGAAGCACTGGATGTTTTTTCCAGAACCTTACAAACCACGATGACCTTAATGTCATCAGAAAATATCGCCAGAGAAATGGCGCGATAGCTAAGCCTTAAAAGAGAACAATCAATGCTATCGACAAATTCTTGAACACAAAAATCTCGACCCATTCTCAGACCCTGATTCTCCGAAGACAAAAATATAAACACTATTTGTCGGACTAGTCGCCTCTTCCTTGCTTAATGCTTCGCCGAATATCCCTACACTGCTGAGGATCCCTATGACGTAAGAATCCACCGCATGCTGCCCCCCATCAAAGACCTCGAACGCTGGATCTACAACCGCCAGCACAAACGCATCCTCACCCTCGATTTCCCCGATAACAACTGCCCCCAGAGCGGCCCCGAACGCTACCAGCGCGACGCTCTGTTCATCCCCAATCGCCTCGACGCCGACGAAGGCCTTTCCCGCGATTTCACCTACACCGTCGAAGTCCTGTCCGACGACCCGCGCATTCCTCTGACTGAGGTGCTAGGCAAGCTGGTCACGCTCTCGCTCAAACGCAAAGACGGCAGCCTGCGTTACTTCAACGGCTACGTCTTTGAATTCGGCCTCGAGCGCTGCGAAGGCAACGTCGTGTTTTACCGCATGGTGCTCAAACCCTGGATGGCCTTCCTGCGCCAGCGCAAGAACAACGCCGTGTTTTGTCACCAGACCCTCAACGATCAGGCGCTGGAAATCTTCCGTCACTATCCCTCCATCCGCTGCGACTATCGCTATGCGTTCCCGAGCGGCCACGCTTACCTCAAGCTCATGCACATGGGCTGCCAGTTCAACGAAACCGATGCCAACTATCTGCACCGCCGCTGGGAAGCGCTGGGCCTGAGCTATCGCTACGAACACACCGAGCGCGGCCACCAGCTCATGCTGTGTCACAACACGGCGCAGGAAGCGCAACCGATCGATGGACGCAATCCCGACATCCGTTTCCACAGCGAAGACAACGACGCCGAACAGCACGAGGCCATCCACACCTGGCGCCCGGGGCGCACCATCTCTCCCGGCAGCCGCACCACCACCGCCTACAATTTCAAAACCGCGCATCTGCCCAGCCATCAGGCCTGGGCCACGAGCCCCAATGCGCAAGGCAGGAACGTCCCCCAAATAGAAAGCCACGACTACGTCGGTGCCTACAGCTGCGAGCATAGTCAAAACGGCTACGGCGACACGCAGGCGCGTTATCGCATGGATGAAACCGACGCGCAGGCCAAACAGCACCCGATGGCCGGCAACAACCGCTACGTCGCCCCGGGTCGCTGGTTCCAGATGCGCAAACATCCGCGCCTGCGCGATCTGCTGGGCTTTGATGTCCGCGAAGAAAAACAACGCTTCCTCATCATCGACGTGCGTCACACCGTCACCAATAACTACCTGCAAGAAAACGAACCGGCCGACTACCGCAACACGCTCAACTGCATCCGCAAAAACATCGTCTGGCGACCCGGCCCCGGCTACAGCAGCAACGACACCCGCATCCACGGCACGCAGACCGCACTGGTGGTCGGCTACGAGCAAGGCGAAATCGCCACCGACAAATACGGCCGTCTGCGCGTGCAATTTCACTGGGACTTGCTCGGCAAGAAAACCCCGCTCAGCTCGGCCTGGGTGCGCATGGCCACACCGTGGGCCGGCAACATGCACGGCCTGCACACGCTGCCGCGACCCGGGCAGGAAGTCGTCGTCACCTGGCTCGATGGCAACCCCGACCATCCGCTCATTCTCGGCAGCGTGCACAACGGCTGCAACCCGCCGCCCTGGAATTTGCCGAGCGAGAAAGCGTTAACGGGCCTGCGCAGCCGCGAACTGATTCCCGGAAAAAGCAACTTCGGGAGTGGGCGCAGCAACCACCTTATTCTCGACGACACGCTCGATCAAATTCAGGCGCAGCTCAAAAGCGATCACCAGAATAGTCAGCTTTCGCTGGGATTTATTACCCGCATCGAGGACAACTACGGAAGAAAGGAAGCGCGCGGAGAAGGCTATGCGCTGGAAACCGAAGGCTCTGGTGCACTGCGTGCCGGCAAGGGTTTACTGCTCACGACGGACGGCCGCGCCCAAGCGGTCGGCGGCACGCTCAGTCGCGACGAACTGGTGCATTGCCTGGAACAAGCGCTCGAAATTGCCAAAGGACTCGGCAGTGCCGCCGTCACCCATCACGGCAGTCACCGTGACACCGCCCCACAGCAACATCTGAGCGCGGCCGTCGATGCGCTCGGCAAGGGCAGCGGCCCGGAAACCCACTCCACCAGCACCGCTGCCGCAGGACAAGCGGTCATCGCCATCAGTGCCGCCGCCGGCCTCGCCAGCGCCACGCCCAAAGATCAAACCCACTACGCCGGTCACAACATCGACACCGTCGCCGGCAACAACCAGCAGCACTACGCCATGGGCCACATCCTGCACACCGCGCGCGGCGATATCGAACAGCTCGCAGTCGAAGGCGATCTGCGCCAGATTGCCGGTAAAGGCAAAGTCACTGTGCAGGCGCAGCACAACAGCATGGAGCTGATTGCCGAACAGGTCCTGCGACTGATTTCCACCAGCGACCGCATCGAAATCTTCGCCAAAAAAGAAATCGTGCTGGGCGCAGGTGGCTCCGCCATCAAGATCAGCGCCGAAGGCATTACCGATATCACCAGCGGCAAGCGGGTGATTCATACGTCGGGGTTGGATGTCACCGGCCCCTCATCACTGTCACAGCAAATGAACCAATGGCCCACCACGCACTTCGATGAAGAGTTCATCGCCCGCCACCACGGCAGCGGCCGCATTGCCGCGAACCGGCGCTTTGAAATTCTTCGCGAAGACGGCAGCCGCTTGCAGGGACAAAGCGATGGTGAAGGGAAAACCGGGATTCAAAAAAGTCAGCTGCTGGGAAAAATTCAATTACATTTTTTCGATGACCTATCAAAATGAACGACGCCTTCCATGTAGTTTCCACCTCCTATGACGACGAAGGGTTTCCCTTCTGGAGCACTCCACTGACCCCCACAGAAATCAAAAAGAAGGCGCTGGTGTTAGTGCCGCCGAATCAGGTGATTCCGGTGATTTTTGTGCCGGGGGTCATGGGGTCGAATCTCAAGTTGACCAACGGCATCAAAAGACTTGATAAAAAATCGGGAGACTTTGCGTGGCGTCCCGATGCGGCCGGCCCTAAAGAAGCCTTAATGGGCGCGGCCTCGCGCCAGCTACTTCTCGATCCGAAAAATACCCAGGCAGACAAGCGCTTCATCGTGGATGAAGAAAAGAATGTCATCCCTCCTACCAATTTTTCAGTAAAGGCAGCCGAGTTTCGCGGCTGGGGCAGCGTCTATTGGAGTAGCTATGGGAAAGTAATCACGTATCTCAATTCGCTCCTGAACCAAGCCTGCATATACGACCCCTACGCCGACAAGGTCCTCATCGGCGAGCTGTTCCAGGAGCTGATGGATGCCGGCATACCGCTGCCTTACCAAGACACGCTGAAACTGGATCGCACCGAAATCGAGCACATGAGCGAATACTGGTTTCCAGTACATGCCGTCGGCTACAACTGGTTGCAGTCGAATGAAGACTCCGGCAAATATCTGGGCAGTGAAATCCGCCGCATCAAAGCCGTTTATCAAAAAAGATTAAGGACACCGGGAGCCTGCAAAAAAGTAATTCTGGTCACCCACTCCATGGGCGGGCTGGTGGCGCGTGCCGCCGTGCATCCGGCGATGGGAGGCGCTGCCGACGACGTATTGGGGGTACTGCATGGCGTCATGCCGGCCCTAGGCGCAGCAGCGGCATACAAGCGCATGCGCACCGGCTTCGAGATGGGACAGATCGACTGGTTTAGTCTGGGCAGCATCAAGAACACAGTGGGAGCCCAGATGGTGGCCGGCAGTAATGGTCGCGAGGTCACGGCCGTTCTGGGGCATTCCCCCGGCGGTTTGCAGCTCCTGCCCAACAAAGTCTACCAACCGACTCGGTGGCTGAAGGCTACCCTGGCCCGGGTAGAAGAAACGGATCATCACATACCCATCGGTGACAATCCGTATGCCAGCATTTATCGTGAGAAAGAGAAATGGTGGCGCTTGATTCATCCTGAGTGGCTGGATCCGGCGAAAATATTTGGTACGCTGAATAGGCCGCTGTCGGCATGGTCATCCTTTATTTCTGCACTACAAATTGCAGAAAACTTCCATGACAAATTAGGACACCACTACCATCCAAACACCTACAGCTTTTATGGCAAGGATGCTGAACGCTACCCGACCTATGGCACGGTGACATGGCGGAAAGTCATCTATACAGCGAGGGACCCAAATGGATATGTGTCGCACCTCGACGCCAACAGACGCGGCATCAACGTCGACCTCATGGAACGCGGACTTGCCGATGAGACGCGCGACGATGCCAAAGGGGAAATTTGTGCGAAACGCAATCTCGACCGATTGTATTTATATCTGACGCCACCTGTTGAAGCCGGCGACGGCACGGTGCCGGCGTTTTCTGGTTCAGCGCCGCAGTATTTCGCGCCTTCCTGTGTCCGCGCCCAGTTGGCGGTGAACGGCATCGACCATCAGAACGCTTACCACACGGGTCACGCTGTGGTGATGCGCTTCATTGCCTACAGCATCTGCAAAATGACGAAGGACCATCCATGAGGTCGCGACGTCGCCAATTATTAGCAGCCATCGCTATCGGCGCTTTATGGCCTCTGGCTGCCTGTCATCCCCATGTCAAAGGACTCTCGAAAGAAAAAACTATGAAGAAATATCCGTTGAAACCCTATGCCGTCGGCCGTTACCTAATCGACCTTCCTGAAGCCGCCACAGAGGTCTCGTGGGGGCAGCGGTTTGCTGGGATGAGCATTGAATGGACGAATAACTCGGAAGCCAAATTCGAGCATCTCCTTGCTGAAAAGCGACATGCGTTAATAGGAAGGCATATGGATCGTCCTATTTTATTGGAGGAGAAGCGTGCCAAGGACGGCAACACCCATTTTTATTTGTTTCAGCAGACCTCCCCGGAAACAGGGCTATTGGAGGTGAATGCCTATCGCTATAGTCATGAGTTAAAAGGGTTTCATTTTTTTTCATCGCAAATTGACCCGGAACGTTCTAAGGAAGGATTGCCATACGCAGAAAGGGTTGTGCAAGCAGTTCAGCCCCGGTTAATTACTTCTACCATGACTGACCGTGGTGCCTGTTTCGACCATGCCTTTGTTAGCGGGGGCGATCCTAGTAATTTCGAAGATGTCGCTGTCATGGTTAGCTTTAATGACATTAATTTAAGTTTTTCCACGCAGGTTATCGACGCAGTAGACACCGGCCCGACCTTGTTGGAACGCAGCACCATTCTCGACAGATTCCCTGAAGTCATACTACTACGCCAGTCTGCACGCGAAGTAGCCCGATTAAATGGCGAAGAATTAGCTTATAAAACTAAACGCGGAAGCGGAATTACTTCCCATTCATTTGAATGGGATTACATAGGAAAACCAAATTCAATTATGGCACCCCGCATGAAAGTCCTCCTAGACATTGAACGCGGAGTCGCTGCGGCACTCCTCCCAGACGAAGAACTGCTCGGAGTATGGGATGCAATATTGGGATCGATCCGCTTGCGGACCGGGGCGGTTTAATCTTTTAATAAAATCTGAAAGCTGGCTACACAGTTTCGAAGAAAAAAATGACAAGCCCGATCAGACGTGGTGTTTAGCGGGGCTTGTCGAAATGCGAAGAGAATATCTTCGCAGGGTGTGATGGCGGCGTCTCACTCACATTCCTTCTCGAAGCCTAGTATTTGCGGTGGATAGGTCGATTAGATTTTATTTGATACCCCCAAAAATACCCCCATTATCTAATCGCTTGAAATGCCCAAGTTTAGGGGTAAGTCTATTGAAGATTCCAGTACCAAATCTCTATGCAAAAAAAGAGCTGTCCTACACGCCATTGGTTGAAAACGTGAAGCTTGTGGCCGGCTCGATCGATATCGATGTCTACAAGCTTGTATATCCATTCATAGGGCAATAATGACCGAATTTGAAGAGGCATAGGTGAAAACCCAAGTAGAACTACCGGATGCTGAAGATAAATATAATTTGCAAGTCGATCGTACCGACCAAACGCGTACGACATTGCGTTCTGATCCTGTCGCGTTCCGAGTCGCGTCGTGGCTCGGCACGACTGAACGTCTGATCGAACTGTTCATTGGAATGGCCAACGCGGTCGTACTTGAAGGCGCGGCCATCATCGGCTGCGTGATGCATTGGTCGCGAACGGCGCAGTAGGCGTTGCTTCACCTGAGGGTGGGCCAACCTTACTAGGTCCGACTTTCAGTCAGCCCGCGTCGCTCAGCGGGTACTGGAGCGAAGAAGACCGACCGGTTGGCTTGGCTGGTGGTAACCGCCGGCCTGTCATGCCACATTTGACCATTTCGGTCATGATTCAGGAAGATCGATTCGCCTTGTACATGAAAACCCGTGGCGCTGAGGCATTTAGCACGGGCCTCTTGGGCCGCATGCTGGTCGCGTACTCAACCATCATAGACCGTCCGGGTGAATTGCCGAATACCTGGGACCGGCCAGAGCCCAAGCTTGACGTGTTCAATCAAAGAGCGGAAGACATTCTGAACCAACCTATGCCCGCGCCACGGGAGCGCCTTACGTTGAGACTGTCTGAGGAGGCGACGCGTTATTGGGGTTGGTTCAAGAGCTGGGTTCATGACAACTTAATCTGCGGGGATTTTTCTGAAGATATGAAGTCTTTCTTTCGAAAGATCGGTCAGAATGCAACGCGACTTGCCGCATCACTGCATTATTTCGGAGGGGCGGACGGCGATATTACTGCTGATGCCATGAAGAGTGCCATTATCGTGCGCCATTTTTTTGTCTGCCCCAACGGTCCAATAGTAATGGTGCTGCCGTAAAGTAATATTTTTATATCTCTGTATTTGGTGGCCTTAATAAAAAGAACTAGAAGAAGAGATAATTCAGACTGCTACGCTGCTATGTTTACCAAATATCCACGAGCCACCCACGATCATTGATTACTGCGTGGAAAATATGCGCCTAGCTATCAAGTCGAAACGATCCACCGGTATTTCGTGTATTGTCACTGCTGGAAAACGGTACATTACAAATAAAAACGGGTTTAGACGATCCGAGATAGTAAGGGGCAGCAAGATGGCGAAAGCGTCACCGAAAATCGGTACTAGAAAAGTCCGTCAAAATCTCAGTAAGGCAAAGTACCCTCCATCATCGTTAGTCTTGATACTTGAAAATGGGGAGTGGGAGAGCTTCATCGAAGATTGCTGTAGAAACGAACTCGGCACGAAATATGTAGTTGTTCAGAGAATCGGTGGCGCTGGCGACGCAGGGCGCGATATTGAAGCTAGATACACAAATGATCTCATTGCAGACGACTGGGATTTATATCAAGCGAAGCATTACCAGTCTGCGATAAGCGAGTCCGATCTGTATCCAGAACTGGCAAAAGTATTTCACCATATTAAGGAAAATACTTATCCCCCTCCGAAGCACTATTTCATGTGTGCCCCTAAAAATACGACACCGATGCTCCACGATCTCATTGCTAAACCCGAGGAGCTTCGTAATAAATTTCTCCAAGCTTGGCGTGACGGAAAAATGGGTATCACGATCGGGTGACCTGCTCCCCGAGATTAGTACGGCCATAATGTAGAGTTTGCCCCTAAGGAGGCAAGCATGAAGAATCGATTCACGGAAGAACAGATCATTGGCGTATTAAAAGAAGCGGAAACTGGCATAAAAGTAGCGGAGCTTTGCCGGAAACACGGTATTAGCGACGCCACCTATTACAACTGGAAAGCGAAATTCGGCGGGATGACGGTATCCGAAGCACAACGACTCAAGGTTCTTGAAGCAGAGAACGCCAAGTTGAAACGCTTGCTGGCAGAATCAATGCTCGACAACGCAGCTCTCAAGGATGTTGTTGGCCGAAAGTGGTAAGCCCACAAGCCAGACGTGACGCCGTTTCCTATGTCATGGAAAACCACGGAATAGGTGTTACGCGTGCTTGTGGGCTGATGGGCATTTCCAGGTCGTTATATCGGTATGAATCGACTCGCCCGAGCGACGAACAGTTGGCAGGACGATTGACTGAACTGGCTGGTCAGAAGAGGCGTTACGGATATCGACGCCTGCATGTGCTGCTGTGCCGGGAAGGTTGGTTGATTAATCCTAAGCGTACGTATCGGGTTTACCACGCAGCCGGTTTGATGGTGCGTCGACGCAAGCGCAAGCGTATCGCTGGCGTTGAACGGCAGCCGAAGGTAGTAGCACTGGGACCGAATCAGAGTTGGTCGATGGACTTTGTATCGGATGGATTTATTGACGGACGTCGCCTGCGCTGTTTGAATATCGTCGATGATTTCACAAAAGAGTGTTTGGCAATAGAAGTGGATACCTCACTGCCTGGTCGCCGTGTCGTGGCTGTTTTAGAGCGTTTGGCAGAAAATCGAGGGTTGCCCAGATCGGTGACTGTAGATAACGGCCCCGAGTTTATTAGCAAGGTACTCGACGAATGGGCTTACCGAAAACAGCTTCAATTGCGATTTATCGAGCCGGGCAAGCCGCAGCAGAATGCCTATATTGAAAGTTTCAACGGTAAGTTTCGGGATGAATGTTTGAATGAGCATTGGTTTTTATCAATGCGTCATGCACGGGAAGTCATCGCCGCATGGCGTCAGGAATACAACGAGGAGCGCCCCCACAGCGCACTTGGCTACCTGACACCGAACAGATTTGCAGATAGTTTTTAATCGCAAACTCTATGTCGGTTTCGGACTAAATTGGGGAGCAGGTCAAGGCCACTGAGGCAGGCGCAAATGCAGTGGCTGCCGATCCCGAAATTTCAAGAAGTGAATTGGCAGTAGTGATCATAGACGAGGTTATTCGCATACATAAAAGATGGACTAACAGGGCTAAAGCACACTGCATAGAAAGTGTTGAAAATATCAAAAACTATAAAATGGAATTGCAAAATGGCGAGCGTTCATTTCGTGTCCATTCTGCGTTCACGGGACAGAGTTGGACGCGAGCGGGTGCGATGCTTATTTCAGTCGATCAGCCGACGCAAGAGGCATTCGCCGATCGCGTCGGGGTAGACGCCATCTTGTCCACCGTCCATGCAAAAGAGCTTGGACGCATGTACAAAGAAATAGAAAGAATTGTGACGGCGGATTCTTCCGCAGATTTAGATCTGTGGAAATTGGCCACTAATGCGGGGGCCGATGCGGTGGCGGCCAAACCACAAATTACGCAACAAGAATTGGCCATTGTTATCGTAGACGAGGTGCTTCGCATTCACGAAATATGGAAGAATCGGGCGTTGGACGTTACGCCCTTAGCATGGGCAGAAATGGTGGATCAATAAAAAAGTGGGGGAGGGTGGCAAAGATAAAAAAACCGTCGCCCTCCGCTGAAAAAATCAATCGCCTGATAAATCAAAGCAATAAAGTACAGTTAAGGAACTAGGCCCCGAGTTAAACCCTCGCTGGGAAATTTTCAGCATTATTTTTACATTTTCTAGCACCTTGCCTCATTTTGACCTTACCCCGCCGAGTGCACCAATCGTAAATTAGCAATCTGGCTGTTTTCAGTGTGATGCAATTGCCGGAATTGGTCCGGTGCCATTTGCCCGAGGGCGCTATGTGGACGAACCGAGTTGTAATCGATTCGCCATATTTCGATGCGCTCGCGGGCCTCTTGCAAGCTACGAAACGCATGCTGATTTAAACATTCTTCACGTAATCGACCATTGAAGCTCTCGATATAGGCATTTTCGACGGGCTTGCCAGGTCGGATGAACTGTAGCTTCACACCGCATTGGTGTGCCCAGGCATCCAGCGCTTTGCTAATAAACTCCGGGCCATTGTCTACCTGAATGACATTCGGGCAACGTCCATTTTGACGCAACTGCTCCAGTACACGTGCCACCCGAGCGCCTGTTAGTGAGTGATCAACTTCGATTTTTACGCATTCCCGATTCCATACGTCAATGACCGTCAGCATGCGCATTCTCCGGCCGTTGCTCAGGGCATCAGTGACGAAGTCCATGGCCCAACGCTGATCTGGCCCTTGTGGCATCGGCAACACAACGCGTAAGTGACTTGGTCCCTTCTTACGACGCCTGCCTAGCAACGACAAGTCTTCTTCACGATAGAGACGCTCAGTACGCTTATGGTTGATGACTAGACCTTCCCGGCGCAACATAACGTGCAAACGTGGCGATCCAAAACGCGGGCGCTCTTGTGCCAATTCCCGTATCCTCTGACGAACAGGCGCATCGTCCTCAACAGGTATCGGTCGTCGATAGGTGCGCCGGTTCAGACCAATTAAGCTGCATGCCCGCCGCTCAGAGAAGTCGTATTGCGCGATGACTTGCTGCACGATTTCTTTGCGCTGCGCGGGCAGCGCTACTTTTTTTGCAGGACGTCTTTCAATACGAGGATATCCAGCGCTTGCTCTGCAACCAGGCGTTTGAGCTTCTGATTCTCTTCTTCCAAAGCCTTTAAACGCCGGGCCTCCGAGACTTCCATGCCACCAAACTTGCTACGCCAGTTGTAAAACGTGACGTCTGATATGCCGTGCTTACGGCATAAATCTGCCACCTTCATTCCGGCGTCGGCTTCCTTCAAGACGCCAATGATCTGTTCTTCCGTAAATCTCGATTTCTTCATGACTAGCTCTCCATCAGCACAGTCACTAACTTTACATTGGGATACTTTTACGGGGGAAGGTCACGGATACTGACCGACCGTGGTACCGAATATTGCGGCAGGCCGGAAACGCATGACTACCAGCTTTATTTGGCGCTCAATGAGATTGAACACACCAAGACGAAGCTGCGGCATCCGCAGACCAACGGTATCTGTGAGCGATTTCATAAAACTATTTTGCAAGAGTTCTATCAGGTTGCGTTTCGACGCAAGATTTATCGATCGATAGACGAGCTGCAAAACGATCTGGATGACTGGCTGGCTTATTACAACAACGACCGAACACATCAAGGAAAGATGTGCTGCGGTCGCACGCCCATGCAAACACTGATTGACGGAAAGGAGGCTTGGACTGAACAACTGAATTTGACCTGACAACGGCACACGTCAAACCGGGTGACTGTCAGATCGGATCGCAACTACTACAGGCGCGCGAAACCGGATAATCTCAGACGCGCTTTGGCAGCTTGTCCCTTCGGGGAATCGAACAACAACCATCCCCGCTAAATCTCCGAAGCAAATTTCAATTGCCGTTCCTTCATATCCAGTTTTATAGCCATCGCTGAATACTTTTTCGCCTATCGTCACCGGCCGATTATTCATTTTTCTTTCTTTTACTTATGCCGTGTGTTTAGCGCTTCATTGCGACATAAAAATTTTCGTGCGAACCAATGTTCAGCAAGACCACTTCTTGCGGTTTTTTCTTATTCGGCTGTAATCGATACGCCAGTAATGTTTCTTGTTTATTCACTTTAAACTTGTAGACGAAAACCTCAGCCAACTCACCTTTCTTTTCTTCGCCAATTGTAGGGTCAGCAACAATATTCATTACAGCTTGATCGACCACTTTTTTATCTCGTGCATGCATTTTCTTCACAACACGATCAAACGATGGCGTACTGAGAACTTTCAATGCCATCACGCACCAACGCGATATTCAGAAAGTTGTCCGGTATCGGCCTCGGCAACGGCCAGCAATGTATTCTTGATGAACTGAATTGGTAGTTCAGGATTATCCTCAACAGCCTTACCAAGACGCGCCCAATATTCAATTTGCTTAGGGATAGAACGATGCTCAGCAATAGCATGCGGCTTTGCCATGTCCACCAATTCATCCGATAATTTCATCGCGGTTGCCATATAAACTCCTTAGTGTTTAGGTTTTATTATATGTCGTATTGCAACCTTTTGCAACCAATGTGCGCAAAAATAAACCGTACATGAGTGGCTTATTTACGTGGAGATTTTTCCTTGATTAATGGGGTCGAGTCGATCATGTCTGCTACCAATGCCATTGGCAGCAGACATGCTGCAATTGTCCAGAGTTTTGCCTCGACATTCAAGGGGCCAAACACTGGAAGTCTGGCTGCAAACTTTACAAAGTGGCACCAGACAAGCACAAGTACTCTGGAAGGGGCGCTGAAGGCGGCTGGGATGCATCGGGATCAGTTTGCAACCGATACAGATGCCTTACGTCGATGTATAGCAAATCGCAGGCTTCGTGTGGTAATTTGCAGGCGTTGCAATCACTTGCAGAAATCAATCTACTTTTAGATAACGCCCGCCATCGGTAGCTGCCCTGATAGTTAGAGACCGGCAAGTCGCTGGACCTGGTACGCATCTGGTTAGTGGAAAACGGCAGACCGTTTCCCGGTGAGCTTCAGCGCGGCAAAGCTGGCAATGCGTGCCACGTTGCTGCCCGCCTGCATGGCCTGCGCGAACGCTTGATTGACCAGCCTGGCGACTCGTCTGAGGTCGATATCGACACGCTCCGACAACATCATTGCTGTGCCTTCGTCTAGCGTGATTTCCCGCTTTGTCTTGATGCGCAGTCCTGCGGCTGTCTCCTGGATGATGCGCAACCGTTGCGCCGGCCCCGGCGCCGGCACGTTGAACACTTCGACCCGCGACAGTAGCGCTGGGGGAACGTGCTCGATGCTGTTTGCCGTCAAGACGAAGACGATTCGGCTGGCGTCGAACCGCAGTTCAAAAAACTCATCGTGAAACTTCTTGCTGGTGGCGGGATCGAGCAAGTCCAGCAGCGCCGGCAATACCGGATACTGCGCGTCACGGATTTTGTCCACCTCATCGATGACCACGACCGGCGCAGCGGAATCACCGTTGGCAAGCAACGAGAAAATCATGCCTGGGCGCGAACCAGTCCACGAGGTGTGGGAGCCGACTAACTGGAATGCACCCTGCGCACCGCCAGCGCTAATTTTTTCCGTCGATACGCCAAGCGCTTCGGCGAGCTGCGTTGCGAGAAAAGTTTTGCCAATGCCAGGGGCGCCGAGCAATAGGAGTGGCGTGATACGGAAATCGCTTGGCTGCATCGCGCCGGCAAGGACCAGATCAGTTTGCAGCCGCTCGATTGGCTCGACCAGATTTTCGAAGCGCGACTTCGCCGACTCAAGCCGGGCGTGTGCCGCTTTGGCGTCGGGCAATGTGCGGTTGCCGCTGCTCGCGTGAGCGTTCTGCAAAGTGCGTGCGCCGGCATCGCGCCGATCGTCCTTCTGCTCTCCGAGCTGCACGGTGGCACGTGCAAGATCATCCGGGGCAAACACTTGAGTTGTAGGCAGTGCTTTTGGGGGCTTGCGTCCTTTCGCCGGATAGCCGGCGCTTGTCCAATGTTTGTAGCAGTCAATGGCCATCTTATCCGTCTGACTAGCCTTTAATTTCCTGATTTTTCTGCGGAACACACCCATCCAATGGGCTGCGTCGGCTTGCTCAAAGGCCGGTTGAGGTTGATAAAAGGACCAAAACATCTGCTGGTTGCTATCCCACTCCGGGTCGCGGAGAAAATCTAAGACATCGACCAGGTTGCCGCGCCCGCGCTCGTAAGCAATGGTCATCGATATAGCCACAAGTAGGTCATACGACAGCCTTGCTGATGCAGCATCGAGCGCGACTGTTGATCGTGCGAGCAGACGGGTCGCCAGCGTCATGGCGTCCGATAGGTCGTGTCGCGTGTCGGTGCGAATGCTGTCGAGGCCAAAATCGATCTGGCGCAGGACTAAAATATTCTCGTGCTGTGGAATCAGCTTCGCCATGCCGAAGCCGGATTTTTCGACGTTGGCAGCGGCCTTTTCTTCTTTATCTGCGGCCACTTTCGCCGCCATCGCGAGATTAGCTTCGCCGGCCAGCGCGGCGGCGATGGCGGTCGGCAGCAGCAAGCGCTGATGGCGCTCACTAAAATAGAGGATGTATCCTGGTGCGGTAGAATCTTGGTTAACCATGGTGGCTCCTGATGAATTATTGTGGCCAGGGCAAGGGCGAGGTTACAGCCTCGACCATGCCTGCTTTCTACATCTCTACAGCTCCAGTGTCTTGCGCGGTTTGACGGCTTCCGGTTTTTTTTAGAAGAAACAACTCCCAAAGCCCGGGGTGCATGTGTGCCGCACCAGCCTCCCAATCCTGCCAAGTTCGCAAAGTTGAGTAAATCAAATTGGCGGCGGCGGTTTGGGACAAACCAGTTGCGTGGCGCTCCGCTTTGATTTCCTCCGGACTCGGGCTTCTTTTTCGCATAACTTCCTTTAGACAACTGGACTCTATTTCGTTAGTCGTATAGTACACGGATTCCGTGCTTTAGTGCAGTTCAATGATTAGATTTTTACTGACCTGCCCCCCACCCAAAAAAAATTAGCTACAGCGCGCAGTAGAATCCGAGTTTAAAAACTGTTTGGCAGCAAACGCATTGGGTGTAGCGTAGTTCTGTACGCTGTGGGGCCGCACCGAATTGTCATCACGTCGCCAGGCCTCAATTCGGTACCGCGCCTCATGCAATGTCGAGAACCAGTGATCGTTCAGGCATTCGTCCCGGAATCGACCATTAAAGCTTTCGATGTATCTGAACAAGAAAAATGCGGTGTAGTCGTATTAGATCAAATTCACAATGCGCTTAATGAGGTAAGGCGAACATTACTATTTGGGGCAGGCAGTAAAGTTACCTATAATTTATCTTATGTAAAGTTAGTGCCTGTGCTAATTGAGAGCAAGCATGAAGAAATCGGTTCTTCATCATTGAAGAAAAATTCTGCCTGATCATTATTTCCAACAAGAGTCTTAACTTTTTCTTCTACTGTAAAATATTCATTTGTGTAAGCTCACAGGAAATCCTTGAATTCGAATTTTTATTTTAATCATATTATATTGCCCGTAATAATCTACGAGTAAGTAACGAATTCATATCGCGTCTAGCGTCAACAACAATATGGATGTAAATAACATCCTGCCGCACTTCATAAATGATCCGATTCATTCCAGATAAAACTTGCCTGTATTGCGTGAGGTTAAGTTTTTCAATTTCTACTGGAATGCCACCAGCCTGCGGAAAATTTTGCAGATTGCGAATTGCTTCTTTTATCTTGGCGTAAGTAGTGCTCCAAGTGTCAGCGGAAAAGGTTTTAAGTATGTAGGATCTGAGCTCTTTCAGATCTTGCTCTGCTGAATCGAGTATGACGACTCTCAAGCTCATCAGTGATCAGCCTTGTCCAGGTCAGCAAACACATCCTCAGCATCACGAAATTTACCTTGCTCAATTTCACGATTACCGAGTGCCAGAATTTTGAGTAGTGCGAGCGTTTCTTCTTGTTCTTCAAAGCTCTTCACGTCCATGACAACCAGCTTGGCCTCACCATTTTGCGTAATCAGCATAGGTTCACGATTTTCCGAGATGTCTTTGATAATTTCAGCCGCGTGACTTTTGAGGTAGCTGATAGGCTTTACTTGAGTTGAGAATTTCATGATCAGACCTCTATTGCAAATGAGTGGAGACCAATTTTAGTCCTAATTAAGACTCATGTACATAGCCGGTATTTGTACTTTTACAATGCAATTAGTAGCATTTGCACCCGCGAAGAATGTAGATATGTTTAGACTGCCTGGGTGTGTGACCTTCCCCCGTAAAAGTATCCCAATGTAAAGTTAGTGACTGTGCTGATGGAGAGCTAGTCATGAAGAAATCGAGATTTACGGAAGAACAGATCATTGGCGTCTTGAAGGAAGCCGACGCCGGAATGAAGGTGGCAGATTTATGCCGTAAGCACGGCATATCAGACGTCACGTTTTACAACTGGCGTAGCAAGTTTGGTGGCATGGAAGTCTCGGAGGCCCGGCGTTTAAAGGCTTTGGAAGAAGAGAATCAGAAGCTCAAACGCCTGGTTGCAGAGCAAGCGCTGGATATCCTCGTATTGAAAGACGTCCTGCAAAAAAAGTAGCGCTGCCCGCGCAGCGCAAAGAAATCGTGCAGCAAGTCATCGCGCAATACGACTTCTCTGAGCGGCGGGCCTGCAGCTTAATTGGTCTGAACCGGCGCACCTATCGACGACCGATACCTGTTGAGGACGATGCGCCTGTTCGTCAGAGGATACGGGAATTGGCGCAAGAGCGCCCGCGCTTTGGATCGCCGCGTTTGCACGTTATGTTGCGCCGGGAAGGTCTAGTCATCAACCATAAGCGTACTGAGCGTCTCTATCGTGAAGAAGGGCGGATTCAAGCGGTCACTGCAACACCTGATTTTCATCATAAATTAAAATCGATGAGGTGTGCGATGCCAAGTATTTACGGAGCAATGACCGATGATCGCAAAGCCATCATCTGGCGAATGTGGCAACAAGGATATCCGATGAGCGAAATAGCCAGGGACATTGAGAAGCCAGCGGCAACCATATACTCCTACCTGCTCTATCACGGTGGCATCACGCCACGAAAGAGGCAGCGTCGAGCGACTTACCTTACTCTTGAAGAGCGCGAAGACATTTCTAGGGCACTAGCCAAAGAGTGCAGTATTCGCAGTATTGCCAGAGAACTTAATCGTTCACCATCGACAATTTCCAGGGAAATATCCCGGAACGGTGGCGTCGTTAAATATCGTGCCAGTATTGCTGAACAAGCTTTTCTTAAACGAGCGAAGCGACCAAAATCATTCTTACTGGCAGAACGTCCCGCCCTAAGATGTCTTGTAGAGGAAAGGCTCGCCTCAAACTGGTCTCCAGAGCAAATCGCTGGATGGCTAAAGACCAGGCAGACCGACACGAGCAAGGAGATGTATGTGTCCCATGAAACGATATACAAATCTTTGTTTATTCAGACACGGGCCTTATTTCGGGAAGAGCTGAAAAAACATTTAAGAACGAAACGGATGTTTCGCCATGCCAAAAATCATAAGGCCGGTAGTAGAGGGCAAATTTTGGATGCTATCTCGATCAGAGATCGTCCCGTTGAAATCGAAGACCGAGCAATCCCTGGGCACTGGGAGGGCGATCTGATTATCGGTGCCAATAACAGCGCCATAGCCACCGTAGTTGAGCGTCAGTCTAGATTTACCGTCTTGTGTAAGTGTGAAGGCCGCACAGCACCAAGTGTGGTGCACTCACTGACGGAGCAGATGAAAAAACTTCCCTATCAGATCTGCAAAAGTTTAACTTGGGATCGCGGACAAGAGCTTTCAGCACATAAACAATTTACTATCGCAACAGATATGGAAGTTTATTTTTGCGATCCTCGTAGTCCATGGCAACGTGGCACTAATGAAAATACCAATGGTCTGTTGAGGCAATATTTCCCAAAAGGAAGCGGACTGGCCAAATATTCCCAACACGAATTAGATGACATAGCAGCAGAGCTCAATGCCCGACCACGAAAAACTCTCGGGTTTAGAACGCCGGCGGAAATTTTTAATAACGCGTTGCAGTGACCGCTTGAATCCGCCGATACTTTTTATTGGGGGGATTACCAACTCCGCCCCCACAGCAGCTTGTTGCACCAACATTGCTTCTGCATAGCCGTCATATTTACTTACTTGTTTTTGAGAGTTTTGCAGAAAAAATTTCTAGCTGCGCTACCCTGCCCCGCTCATGCGGCCTTGATGTCTGCTTCGTGATACGCAAGATTAATGGGCCTGCTCTCAAAATTACGGGTTCTAAGATTGCCTCTGGCGGGACGTATCCATGCTTGGCTAACTCTGCACGCCATGCACGGATGGCGCGAACGATGTCGCTGAGCACCAGGACGATGGGGTCATATAGTCTACTTCTGCCAGGCAATCTAGAGCTGCTGATGTATTCGAAAACCTAAATCGAGCGAATACTCGCTGAGTTGCGGATTGTGGTGTCGTCAGGAGCCCTCAAGCGCAGGAGGATGGCGCGCCCTTGCACTCGTTGTCGGGTACTGGCATGAAGAATTCTGGCTTTGCCATGTTCATGGTGGTTTCGTGGTGGCTCTTTTGATAATGCACTACATCATGTTGGTTGTGCTTTGGCAAGGCATTTGGCGGATTGGCGTTGTTAGCTTTGCGATGTGCGTGGCTGTGGCAGGTCTTGCGTGTTTTTTGGTGCTGGTTGGGTGTAGGGGTTCTTGACGTGTAGGATTAATTAACGGGTCTCGGGGCGAAGCCCTGAGTCGTCTGCGACGAGCGCGAGGCGACCTAGCGGACGAAATACTGGATTGAGCCGACAGGCACATATCCGGCATCCTGTCCTTGTACTTGATCCTTGTTTTGCTGCAAATCGTAAGCGAGTTTGCGGCAAGTCTGTGGCACGTGCAATGCGAGTAATTTGCGATCCTGATTTAATATTTTTGGTAGCCTATCGTAGCCGTACGATGAGTTCGCGGCTGATAAAGTTCGAATGTGTAATGTTTCTGGTGCGTCGTCGGTGTAAAGGTGGCGGAAGACGGTAGCAATTGCGCGGGTAACCTGTTTGATTGTTTGGTCGTTCGGCAGACAAGAATGCGACGAGGTATCGGTGTTTGGTGATAAAAAATGATGTAAATTAATTGCAATACAAAATAAATATGATGCGAAGCTGATGCCAATTTTCATTGCTAAATGCTTGGCATTGCTGCGGCATAATTCTAAATTGCGTGAAAATTTGTGAGTGAAATGTTGGGGCGAGAATGGTTGATCGCCCTGGGTCTTTGCTGTTTTCCGATCCCGCGTAGCGGGTCGGTTCTGGAGCGATATGACTATCAGTTGCATGCGGGCATTATTTGTCCGCCACTTTGATGGCGAGGTCTAGCGTCGCGACGGCTGGTAAGGCCGCTGGGCGCGTGCTACGGGCGCGGGTGACTGTCAGATCGGAGCGCGTACTACACCTAAAATACCAATATTAAACATTTCCACTTTCTGTAAAAACTCACAATGGATTACTGATGGCAATATTGTATTAGAGGCATATTTTACGTAAAATTTAATCACAATTAACCCCTCAACCGTCTAGCTTAGCTAGGTGCTTTTGGAGTGACAGCCCACCTTCGGGTGGCTTTGTCATTTTGATAGTACAAACGGGCCCGCCAGATTAGACAGAAATTTGCCAGCGGGATAGCCTCATTTGAGGGAAATTTTCGCAGATATTAGGGAAAAACTCTCCTCTGCCCAGCCGGTTGTCGTGATGTCCTATTAGATGCATAATTACATCATTAGTGATTCAAGGGGCAGCCATGAGAACCACCGTTACCATCGACGACGACCTGTACAACAAAGCCCTTGAGGTTGCCGATCCATCCATGGACAAGGCAGACCTTTTCCGCGAGGCCATCAAGAC